>CABTWT010000245.1 GCA_902488555.1 uncultured Anaerococcus sp. | reverse complement strand
TTTGATATATCGTGCATTTTATTTATTGTGCGTATGAGGGTTGACTTGCCAGCTCCTGAAGAACCTATTATTGATACAAATTGTCCATCTGGGATGCTTAGGTTGATATCCTTTAGGGCTAGAAATCCACCTTCATATGTCTTTGAAACATTTATAAATTCTATCATTATAATCCTTTAGTAAAAAATAAGACCTAAAACCCCTTTGGGTATAGGTCTTATTAGCTTTTAAATTTATTAGTTACTATTTATCTCTAGCCATCTTTTGAACTTCACGTTCTGAATCATAGTCAGAAGGGTTAGCTTTTTCGTAGCCATTGTGAGTATAGATGGATATAACTTCCTTACCTTCTTCTGTATTTCCTATATTGATAAAAGCATCTTGGAGGGCAGAGATTAGTTCTGGTGTCATTTTTTCGGAAGTTTCTGATACAGATATTGTATCATTCATCATCTTGTCAGTTACACCAATAACTTGTACATCTTTGAATATATCATCTTTACCACCAAATTCACTTTTCCATTTATCTACAAAATCAAGTCTTGCATCTGCGTAAGTTACTAAAACATCTAATTGACCTGTAGCAAGTCTAGCAAATGATGAAGGGTAAGAGTCAGCTTGTACTGCATTTGATAGGTCTGTAATTGTATGATCGTAATTATTTTTTAGCCATAGGGAAGGATATAGGTAACCTGCTGGTGATGTAGGTCCCATAATTGCCCAATTTGCAGAGTTAAGGTCTTCCCAAGTAAGTTCTTCACCATTATTAACTTTTGCAGCAAGTTCTTTACCTTTTTCAGATGGGCCAGCAAGAATGAGTCCCCTGTAGAAAGTAACTTGGTCTTCTACTTTTTCTGTTGGTGCTTTATCATTCCATTCTTTTGGATTATCTGATTCTATTGATAGACCATTTCTTGTTGCTGTAAGGATAGCTTCAACTCCATCATCATAAGTAACGTAGGTTCCACCTGGGATAAATCCAATATCAACAGTTCCAGCACTCATAGCTTCACCTGTTGCTTCAAAAGATGTACCAACTGATATGTCTACATCTGCCACATCATAACCTTCTTTAGAAAGCTCTTCTTTTAGCATATCTTTTAGTGGTTCTGTTGCGGTAATAATTTCTTCAGGTTCACGAGATGGAACAAATTGTACAGTTAATTTGTCAATTTTTTGAGAAGCAGTAGATTCATCTTTTTCATCATTTTTATTTTCAGAATCCTTATTAGCTTCTTTATCGTTCTCTTTGTTTTCTTCTACATTTGCACTTTCACTTTGTTTTGTTTCTGCTGGCTGGTTTTCAGTGTTTGCAGAGTTATTATTGCCACAAGAAGCAAATGTAAGTGCAGTCATTAAGCATAAAGCTAATGAAAATGACTTTTTCAATTTCATAATTCCTCCTAAAATTAAATTCAATAATATTATACAATATTTTTTGGATTTAAAGTTTATTAAATTGTAAAATTTTTTTAACAAATAAAGAGGTATACTTACTTTAAGTGAGGGAAATATG
>CABTWT010000244.1 GCA_902488555.1 uncultured Anaerococcus sp. | reverse complement strand
CGATAGCTGTAAAGCATACTTTTAATATTTCAAAGAATTTGTTCATTTTATTCCTCCTCAGTTAATGTATAAGTTATTTTCATTGTCTTATCTGCCGTTTTTAATATTGGGCTTGATAAGTTATTAATTGTTCCAAGGTATGGAGTGTGCAAATATAAATTTTTATAGAGATTTCCTCTAAAAGCCCCATATCCTACTCTAAACGGTCCCAATTCAATAGATGGAGTCATCATGTCATAAAAAGTTGCATTGCTCGTTTGAATGATATTATCGTTTCCATCAATCACAAACTTATATCCCAGTATATAGTCACCCCATTCATAAATTCCTAAACTTGTACTTTCTCCAGATGTGTATTTCATTTCAAAATCAACGGCTATTTCTGAAACATCAACTGGATTATTAGCATTAATTTTATAGATTTTATTACAGTCAGTATCAGGGACATATAGATATCCATTCTTTAGCAAGCTATAACCATTTTTATAGGCACTATTAGAACTTGATGGGTGTGATCCAATTCTATAGAGTCTAATATTATTTAATTTCCAATGATCTATCGTATAGCTACAATCATCCTTTTTTATCTTTATCCTATTTAAGTCAGTATAATTGTTTTCAAGATTTCTTATGAAGCCATAGTAATAGCCATCTTTACCATCAAAAAATCCCGATTCATACCAGTCATACGTTCCGATATTTTTATAAAAGTCTTCTATAGAGATTGTCGTCTTTTCTATATTTTGAGGAGCATTTTTAAAGATTGGATCATTTAATCCAAGACTGGTTAATGGTTCTTGCATTTTTAATATTTCTAATGTTTTGTTTTCCAATGGCCAAACAGAAGTAATTGTATTGTGAACAGCATCAGCTTCTACCATACCTACGTAAACTTTCAAAATTTCATTATCTATGGATGTATAGGTGTAATTTAACCTTAAGCAAGACTGCCTACCATAAGCATCTCCATAAAAATATGTCCCCCCTTTATAATGAGTTAGTGCAAGAGCAGATATTCTTCCATTTGCTTGTGATGTTGAAAAATCCCAAACAAATTTATATCCGTTTTCTATAGGAGTAGATTCAGTTAAATTGGCAGAGCCTCTTTTTGGTGCATCTGTTGAATTAACATCATTCGATGCATATCCAATTATCTTATTATTTGCAGGTGCTATATATTTATTTGAATCTTCATCGAGAGGAGCTTCAAATAATAAAATACCCCCATAACACTTATTTGATATTGGAAATATTTCTTCCTTGTATTCCTCTGCATTGGTTTTAAATATCGGATACATAAGCCCTGATGGATTCAGTCTTAATAAATCTGGGACTGCATTGGTTATTAAGTTTTCATCTTCATATATCTCCTTCTTATTTGTCCTCACATCAGTTAGTTCAATGACTGATTTACCCTTGAGCATTTCCTTCCTCCTTATCTTTAAATTCTGTAGTAATCTCTTCTTTATATTTCCCAATCATTAACCCTTGATATTTAAATCTTCCTACCTTTTCATT
>CABTWT010000243.1 GCA_902488555.1 uncultured Anaerococcus sp. | reverse complement strand
GGTAGGTTTTCCCAACACCAGTTGGTCCCACAAATATGAATGAACCTATTGGTTTTGATGGATCTTTTAGGCCAACTCTTGCTCTTTTTATGGCATGGGCTACTGATTTTATAGCTTCATCTTGGCCTATGACAGTTCCTTTCATAGCTTTATCAAGATTTGCATATTTTTCTTTTTCATCTTCAGTAAGCTTTGTTACTGGAACTTTGGACCATGATGCAACTATGCTTGCTATGTCATCGTAGCCAATAAATTTGTTTGGCTTTTCCTTGTTTTTCTTTTCTCTTTCTGCCTCTAAGTCAAATTTGGCTTGGTTTATAATGTCCCTTAGTTCTGCAGCTTTCTCAAAATCTTGGTCTCTAACTGCTTGTTCCTTTTGACCTATGAGCTCATCAATCCTATCTTCTGGCTTTTTGTCAGTTTCTTCTTCTTGGTAGGTTGTTATCCTAACCTTACTCATAGCCTCATCTATGACATCTATGGCCTTATCTGGCAGGTACCTATCGTTGATGTATCTATCTGTTAGCTCAACTGCCGCGTCTATAGCTTCATCGGTTATTTCCACCCCATGGTGGTCTTCGTACTTATCCTTGATGCCACGAATGATCTTGCGACTATCTTCCAAAGATGGCTCGTCAACTTGTATTGGTTGCATACGGCGGGTTAGGGCCGAGTCTTTTTCTACGTATTTTCTGTATTCTTCTATAGTAGTTGCTCCAATTATTTGGATATCTCCCTTGGCAAGGATTGGTTTTAGGATATTTGCTGCATCCATTGATCCTTCTGCCGCACCTGCTCCAAGTACCATGTGGAATTCATCTATGAATAATATAACATCATCGTGATGTTCTAGTTCGTCAAAGAGTTTTTTGAGCCTATCTTCAAAGTCCCCACGGTATTTGGTTCCTGCTATCATTGATGCCATATCTAGGGATAAAACCTTCTTATTTGCCATGATTCTTGGCACATGTCCAGTTACTATCCTTTGGGCCAAGCCTTCTGATATGGCTGTTTTACCCACACCTGGTTCACCAATCAAAATAGGATTGTTTTTTGTCCTACGCATTAGAATCTGGATAAGTCTTTCGATTTCCTTATCTCTGCCTATTACTGGATCAATTTTGCTTTTTTCTGCTTCCTTATTGAGATTTACAGCATATTTGGTCACATTTTCTGACAAGTCTTCGTCTTGTCCATCGTCCTTATTTTCTTCTCTTAATAAGGCCTTTAAATTGTTTTTTACTTGTTCTTTTTCTACTCCTGATAGCAAAAACATTATATTTGTAAGGCTATCGTCATCTGCAATTATTGCAAATAAGACATTTTCTTCGCCAGCAGATACTGAACCATACCTTGTGGCATTGAGCCTTGCTAGTTCAAAAATTTGTCTTACTTTTTTGCTATATTCTGTAGCAGGTCTGATTGCTTGGCCCTTGCCAATGTTATTTATCACAACTTGGCGGAGCAGGTCGTAGTTTGCTCCTGCTTTTTCTAGGGCCTTTGTAGCAACAGAGCCTGTC
>CABTWT010000242.1 GCA_902488555.1 uncultured Anaerococcus sp. | reverse complement strand
AGAGCAGAAAGAAATAAGGTTTCTAAACAAATTGGCGCACTAATGGGCCAAGGCAAAAAAGATGAAGCAGAAGAAGCTAAAGCTCATGTTGGAGAGATCAACGATAGACTAAGTCATATAGAAGAAGAAACTAGAAACTTGGCAGAAGAAGTCAAAGTTCGTATGCAAAAAATCCCACAAATCATCGATGAAACTGTTCCAATAGGCAAAGATGACACTGAAAATGTGGAAAACGACAGATACGGTGATCCTGTTGTTCCAGACTATGAAGTTCCATACCACGTAGATATTATGGAATCATTTGATGGTATAGACCTAGATGCTTCTCGTGAAACTTCTGGTGCTGGCTTCTATTACCTAAAAGGTGACATTGCAAGACTTCACTCTGCAATACTTTCTTATGCTCGTGATTTCATGATTGATCGTGGATTTACTTACTACATCCCACCTTTTATGATTCGTTCAGAAGTAGTAACGGGAGTTATGAGCTTTGAAGAGATGGAAAATATGATGTACAAAATCGAGGGTGAGGACTTATACTTAATAGGAACAAGTGAACACTCTATGATTGGTAAATTTATCAATACTATCAACGAAGAAGATGCTATGCCACTTAAGATGACATCCTATTCACCATGCTTTAGAAAAGAAGTTGGAGCTCACGGCATAGAAGAACGTGGAGTTTACCGTATTCACCAATTTGAAAAGCAAGAGATGGTAATCATCTGTAAACCAGAAGATTCAAAAGAATTTTACAACGAACTATGGAATAATACAGTAGATTTCTTCAGAAGTTTAGAAATACCAGTAAGAACCCTAGAATGCTGCTCAGGAGACTTGGCTGATCTTAAGGTCAAATCTTGTGACGTAGAAGCATGGAGCCCACGCCAACAAAAATACTTCGAGGTAGGATCCTGCTCTAACCTTGGCGATGCCCAAGCAAGACGTCTTGGTATCAGACTTCGTGGAGAAAATGGAACATACTTTGCCCACACACTAAATAACACAGTAGTAGCACCACCAAGAATGCTTATAGCCTTCCTTGAAAACCTACTACAAGCAGATGGTAGCGTGAAAATACCTGAACCTCTTAGAATGTACATGGGTGGCAAGGAAAAAATCGAACCTAAAGCAAAATAGACCAACCTTTGCAAATAAATTGACCCCGCTAGTTTAAAACTAACGGGGTCAGTTTGATTTATTAATTATTGATTCCAAACTTACTAATCAACTTATCTATGTTATCTTTATCAAAATATTCTTCAGAATATCCACATTCGCTACACACATATCTATCAAATTATGCTGATGATAGAGCTGATTGGCCTATCATTATTGATCTTCCCGATCCAGCTGGGATTTTTAACCAGGAACAATTATTATCTTATTTGATCCACACTTTGGACAAATTTTATTACTTTTCATCTTCACCCTCTTATAGTGCACATACCCATCTATGGCGCTATCTTATTTACATTCAAAATCTTTCTCATTATAAGTTTGGCAAAGGCATCTGATCCTGGAATATT
>CABTWT010000241.1 GCA_902488555.1 uncultured Anaerococcus sp. | reverse complement strand
AGGGATAACAAAGCTTACATACCTAATATTTAGTTGATATTTAGTTTTTCTAAGCCTAAACTTTAGGCTTGTTTGACGTGCCTTAAATGTCAAGATTTATTATTTTTTGATTTTTTCTTGACATTTGATAGCTGGTCTATTTATTTAGCGAGCAACACTTGCTTTATAAGTATTGTTATCTGCAATAGCCTTATTAGGTCTAAACAATAAGTATAGTAAAGCAACCAGTACTATAAATGCTATTATTGTTGATATAGTAAATGTTCCATAAGCTATCAACCTTGCAAGTTGATAGAAAATAAAACTAATTGCATATGCAAATCCCATTTGGTAACCTACTGTTAACAAAGTCCATTTATTATCACCCATTTCTGTTTTTATAGCTCCAACCGCTGCAAAACAAGGCATGCAAAGCATATTAAATAGCAAGAATGAGTAACCAGCTATTGGTGTACCTATAGCTGCATTAAAGGCTGCTAGTAGTTCTGGACTATCTTCTGTAATATCAGCGCCTAGACCCAAAACTATACCCATGGTATTTACTACATTTTCTTTGGCAACAAAGCCAGAAATTGTTGCGACCATTGATTGCCATGTGCCAAATCCCAATGGCTTAAATATAAAGCCTATAGCTGAGCCTATAACTCCCATAATCGAATTTGCCCCATCTTCTTCAACTAGATTTAATCTAAAGTCAAAGTTTGTCAAAAACCAAATTACTATGGATGAAAGTAAGATTATTGTGCCAGCACGTCTTGCATAAGCTTTTGACTTATTCCATACATCTTGCAAAACAGATTTTAGCCTTGGTGCATGGTATGGAGGCAACTCCATAATAAAAGGAGCAGGATCAGAAGCAAATTTCTTAAATTTCTTTAATATAACACCTGACATTACAATAGCCGCTATTCCTATAAAATAAAAACTAAAGGTAATAAGAGCCCTATTGCTTGGGAAAAATGCCCCTGCTATTAGGGCTATTACAGGAAGTTTTGCAGAGCACGGCATAAATGATGTAGTCATTATTGTAATTCTTCTATCTCTGTCATTTTCTATAGTTCTAGAAGCTTGGATACCAGGAACTCCACAACCTGTCGAAATCATAGCTGGAATAAATGATTTTCCTGATAGGCCAAAACGTCTAAATAATCTATCCATGATAAAGGCAACTCTCGACATATATCCTATATCTTCAAGGATAGAAAGAAGAGCAAACATAACCATCATTTGTGGTAAGAATCCAAGTACTGCTCCTACACCAGCTAAGATACCATCTGTTACAAGTCCAACAAGTACTTCATTTATACTTGCACTTTCTAAAGCTGCTTGAGCCCCTGGAATCAATGTATCATCAAAAAATCCATTTACAGCTTCCGTTGCCATAGTTCCAGGTGAATGTTCGTAAACTGCAAGGGAATAAACCAAGAACATGACAAGGGCAAATATTGGTATACCCAAGATTCTTGATGTAACAATATTATCTATCTTATCAGTTGTAGATAGCTTCGGAGCAGCTTTTTTTAATATTCTACCACCAAGCACTTCCAATCTTTCATATCTT
>CABTWT010000240.1 GCA_902488555.1 uncultured Anaerococcus sp. | reverse complement strand
TTGCAAAGTCTTTTACTACAAACTTGATTGTTAGCTTATCATCTTTTATATCTTTGATATCTTCTAAGGACTTGTATGCTTTACCATTTACAAAGATTTGTTTGTCTTGGATTTCTCCAGCTTTATCGCCATCTCTCTTATCTGTAACATTGAATTTGATAAATTTATCTTTTTCATATTCAATAGCTGTGTTACCATCATCTTTTTGTTCAATTTCTGGTTTTACAGTATCATAGAGGAATTGATAGTGAACTCCAACAGCCTTGGCATTAAGATTACTATAACCAGTTTGTAGATAGACATTGCCATCCATATCTTTAACTTCATCTGGGAATCCATTTGCCTTATAATCTTTCATTCCCCAATCCATGATATCACCATCTTTTACATCAAGTTTTATATTAAAGTCTCTTGTATTGTCAATGTGTAAATCACCATATATTAAATAATTATCTACAACTGACTCATTAACTCTCATTTCCCAGTTAAATCCACCTTTATCAGAAATTTTTCCTTTTAGATAAAATTCTGGATTTCTTACGTAAATCTTATTAGATTTAGAAGGATTAAAGTAATTTTTATCCATTGATAGATTCACAGGCTTTGTATCGATAAATAGCATTGCACCGTCTTCTTTAATGGCTTCAACGTTTGATTTATCATCTCCGATATATTCCTTGCCATCTTTGCCAAGAAGAACTAGTTTAGAAGCATCCGTAACTAGATTTCCATTTTTATCGATAGCTTCGCCATTTTTGTTAGTTTTGAATTTGAATACTTGATATCTAACTATATTAAAGCCGTCCAAGGCTGACATGAGGACTGATTGAGTGCTTCTTCCATCTTGAACATTTCTACTATCACAGTAGATTGTTTTTTGTGATAGGACCTTGATGTTAGGGGCAGTCTTTTGGATTTTTTCTATATCTGCCTTGCTATAAACTCCATTGCCATCGAGCATGTCAGTTTTTCCTGGGTTAAATGTAGTAACTCTTAGGGCATATCCCTTTCTTACAATCATATTATCATTTAATACATATTGACCCTTTTCTTGATCGAAGAACATCTTGTTTGTATCCATCTTGCTTGGATCTTGTGGTTTTTGTTTTGTAAGCTCACCTTCACCTAGTTCGATAATATTTCCGTAGCTTGAGGCATATGGTGAAGTTTCCTCTGCTTCATCCTTCTTTTCTGGCATCCTTATTATAGTTTTAGCTTTTGTTTGGTCCTTATCTTTTACAAGGATATTCATATCTCCAGTAAAGGATAGACCATCGACTACATCATTTGTGTTTGCAAATAAGTCAAAGGTTAGAGTTTTTGTTTGTGGGTCGTATTTACTTGCCTTAATTTCTATTAATTTAAAGTCATTACCATAGTAGGCCTTAGCATCTTTTGATACATTACTTACTTTTCCAAGAATTTCAAAATGACCATCCTTAGATGGGCTTAATACTCCTCCAAGCTTTGATTTAACATCATCAAGTTTCTCAGTTTCGTATTCTAGAAGACTTCCATCTTCGTAGGCTTTTATATTTCCTTTTTCGTCATATTGATAATCAAGTTCTACT
>CABTWT010000239.1 GCA_902488555.1 uncultured Anaerococcus sp. | reverse complement strand
TCTCCAACATGAGCTTTAGCTTCTTCTGCTTCATCTTTTTTGCCTTGGCCCATTAGTGCGCCAATTTGTTTAGAAACCTTATTTCTTTCTGCTCTAAGATTATCTCCCTCGGTCTTTGCAGCTCTAGCTTTTTCGTCTAGGTCTAGGACCTCATCAACTAAAACTAATTTCTCATCTTGGAACTTCTTTTTGATATTTTCTTTTACCATTTCTGGGTTTTCTCTTAATAGCTTAATATCTATCATTTTTACTCCTTTTTTGGCAAATAAAAAAGACCTCATCCTACATGGGACGAAGGTCTCGTGGTGCCACCCAATTTAAAACTTAATTAATAAACAGCATAAAGGTAGATTCACTAGCTTCCGCTAAAGATTTGCACCGACCATCTTCTCTCTGCAAGCTTTCCCTAGTTACTATGTCTTATCGTAGCCATATTTAGTTAAGTATAGTATACATTGAAATCAATATTTTATCAATACCTAGTCTAGTTTTTCATCACTAAACTCTTTTGATTCTTTGCTAAAGGTCTTAGCTTTGTTGATATTTGCAAGTTTTTTCTTTTTCCAATATTTCACAAATATAATAATCACTATTACTATTAAAAGTAGTGGCCAAAGAGTTACTAGAGCTATTATTAGATCTTGGAAGAAATTTATAAAAATATGGATTGAATCGCCAAAGGCTTGAGAAATTCTTCCTGCAAAATCCGGTGACCTATTGGCTACATTGCTATAATTATAAACTTCTCTTAGGTATATATTGTAGGTATCGTAGTATACCCTACTATCCATATCTGAAATAGCTGCTTTTATCTGATCGATTTCAGCTTGGACATCTAGAATTCTTGCTTGGATAGCCATTACATCTTCAAGATTTTCTGCCTTTTCTAGAAGTTCATTAAGCTTATCAAGCTCAGTCTCTTTGGATTTGAGCCTAATACTAGTATCAGTATAAGATTTTGTAAAATCGTTAATGTGATTGCTAGACGATAGAATTTTGCCATGACCTTGAAGTTCATCTCTAAATTCATCTGATTTGTCATTTGGAATTTTTATTGTAGAATTTAGGATTCTTATACTATCATCAGTTTCATTTGGAAATTCACGATCAATGGTAGATGATTCAAAAAATCCACCATACTTAGCAACTAAATTTTCAATACTTTGGTAATCCTTGTCAAAGTCAGTAGTCTCAACTGTATAATCATAAAATCTTTCTATCTTACGATCAGTATTCGCTAAGTCCAAACTTTGGTCATCTTCGATAGTTTCCTCTTCTGCTATAGCTTCAGTTTTCATACTATCAGATGCATTTTCACCAGGATTATAATTTGCACTATCGTTTTTTACACTAGCCTCATTAAAATTGCCAGCTCCACAGGCTACTAGGGCAAATGTTAAAATGATAGTAATTAAAATATTTTTTTGCTTTTTCATAAGCTTTACCTCCTACGATTCTTCTTCAAGATGTTTTTCAATATTACTTAATATTTACCCCAAAAAAATAGAGAGCCTTAGCTCTCCTTTAATATATAATCTATTGCCTTTTGTGGTATGCCTATATCTTCTACTA
>CABTWT010000238.1 GCA_902488555.1 uncultured Anaerococcus sp. | reverse complement strand
GTGTATCATTAGTATATGATAGTCTATATTATCCAATCTTTTCGGATAATAATGAGATTTATCTGATGAATCAATATCATGAGTATATGGTTGGCCAGATATTTGAACCCTTAAACCATCCTTTTCCCTGATAATAGGCTTATCTTCTTCAATTAGTTCTAATACATCTAATGAATTATATAGTCCCATCATAGCTCTATCTATAGAGTTTGGATTATAACCATATATATCATGATTCCCACTTATTATATGAATTTTCTTCGGAAAAGTTTGAAATAATTTACCAAATTTAGATGCTGTTTTTATTCCAACATCTGCTTTATCAAACAAATCTCCACCGTGAAGTATCATGTCAACATTTTCTTCTATTGATATTTCCCTTATTTCTTCAATTTTTTTATAAATAGAATCTTCATAATCATCTATTCTAGATCTAGGATTTCTAGATTTTATATGTGTATCTGTAAAAAATAATATCTTCATAATAGAAATAGTGGGCAAGTAATACTTGCCCTAGTCTAATTCATCCTCACTTATTTCGTTATTCGATTCGTCTTTTATATCATCGTTATTTTCTGTTTTGATAGCCTCTGAATCCTCTTTTGATCTTAATCCATAAAATTCATAAGTTTTATCGATAATTTCTTCTAGTATTTTTGGATTTTCTTCTAAAAATACTTTAGAGTTTTCTCGACCTTGTCCTAATTTTTCATCTTCATAACTGTACCAAGCACCTGCTTTTTTTACAACTTTGCAGTCAGTGGCTAAGTCTAATATTGTACCTATTTTAGAAATACCTTCTCCGTACATAATGTCGAATTCTACTTGTTTAAATGGAGGTGCTACTTTGTTTTTGACGATTTTAACTTTAGTACGATTTCCAACAATATCGTCACCTTTTCTGATAGCTTCTCCTCTTCTAATTTCAATTCTAACTGAAGAATAGAATTTTAAAGCTCTACCACCCGTTGTAACTTCAGGATTACCAAACATTATTCCAACTTTTTCTCTAAGTTGGTTAATGAATATAACTGTACAATTGCTTTTTGAAATAACACCTGTTAGTTTACGTAAAGCTTGAGACATTAATCTTGCTTGTAGACCAACGTGGCTATCTCCCATATTGCCTTCTATTTCAGCTCTTGGAACTAGTGCTGCAACAGAGTCAATTATAATAATATCTACAGCAGAACTTCTCACAAGAGAATCACATATTCCTAAAGCTTGTTCACCTGTATCTGGTTGTGAAATAATAAGATTATCTGTATCAACACCTAAGTTTTTGGCATAAATTGCGTCTAATGCGTGTTCAGCATCGATAAAAGCGGCAGTACCACCCATCTTTTGTGCTTCAGCAACCACATGGAGTGCTAAAGTAGTTTTACCAGAAGATTCAGGTCCATAAATCTCGATTACTCTACCTCTAGGCAGACCACCTATTCCTAAAGCAACATCCAAGTTTATAGCTCCAGTCGGAATAGCTTCTATATCTTTTTGGACATGATCTCCAAGTTTCATTATAGAGCCTTTTCCGAATTGTTTTTCAATGCTTGCAAAAGCTTCTCTTAAAGCT
>CABTWT010000237.1 GCA_902488555.1 uncultured Anaerococcus sp. | reverse complement strand
TAGGGTCTGATTTATAATTGTAAAGCCCAATTCTTTTATATTTTTTTCAAGGGAAGCCATAGTAGGTATCTTATTATAGACTTCATCTATTCGCTTTTGCCTATTTATTTCATTTTCTTGTCTACGTTTAGCCAATATTTCACTAGCCTTATTGGATGTTTTCATTAGATTTTCCCTGTTCTATCATTTTTTCAAAGCGTTTTTTCCTAGCCTCTTCGGCATATGATTTATAATCATCTCCACTTGAAATTTTTCTATTATTTTTCTTATATTGTCTTGGAGATTTTTTCCTTACAAGTTTTTGGCGTTCTTGGTGGATCTTAAGGTCATTGAGCGATAATATATTTTGATCTCTCCATGTTTTTATAAAGCCCATAACATATTTCACATCGACATTGTTTAGCTCTTTGGCTTGGCGAAAAGCCTCTGTGATAAGCTCTGGATCGCTATTATATTCTTCAATAGTTTCTTGTATCCTTGTTATATCTGCTGGAGTTAGTGCTCTACCAATGATGTTTTCTACATTGTTAAACATTATTTGCTTGCGACTAGATTTGTCAAAGCTAGCTTCATTGACCTCATCATATGTTTTCTTATTATCACCATAGATCATTTGCCTAAAAGAAACAATTTCTATGTATTCTTTGCCATTAATGTCCAGTTTCTTACGGAAGGCTCCCATATTTATCCAATAATCTATAGCATTTTTGATATCTTCATCAGAATATTTTAGAATTTTTTTAATTTTATCAATATCTACAGAACCTTCGTTGTATATATCTTTATATACCAAGAGATAAAACTTGAGATTCTCGCCATCCACCATACCTAGATAGGTATTTAAAAACATATTTTCAAAAGGTGTGGTTCCCAAATCAACTTTCAAATTTTCAACTGTGAAGTTCATAATAATCATCCTTTGTAAGTTTCATCTTTAGTATCTTAGAATATATCATATTGCCATGCATTTCAAAATATCTATCGTCAAATTCTATGTCTTGGTTTTCAAAAAGTTCACTATCAAAGCCTGTTTCTTTAAAACCTAGCTTTTGGTAAAGACTTAAGGCTCTTTGGTTAAATAGATTAACTTCAAGAAGCAATGCTTTGAATTTCAATTCATTGAAATAATAGTCAAGTAAGCAAAGCATTGCATCATAACCATAGCCAAGGGATACGTAATTCGCATCAAATACTATGCCCAAAAGTGCCTTTTTTGTAAGGGGATTGTAGTTTTTTAGACCGACAAAGCCAATAAATCTATCATCTTCATATCTTTTTACTGCAAAATACTTTTTCCTTGGTGTACAGATAGAATTGTACCAAAAGTTTATTTCAAAATCTGAAAGATTGCCATAGTTATAGCCAGAAAGCCTAGGATCTTCGTAGTCAGCCCAATTATTAAGTTCGTAGGCTGTAGGTCTTGTCATTCTCTCAAGGTAAACTCTTTTTTTCTCGCTATTAGATGGCATTTTCTTCTCTGTATGATAGGTCTCTAAATGTAGTGCATGGTTTGTTAAAGAATAGGTCTATAGTTCCTGTAGATCCATTTCTGTGCTTTGCAACAATTACCTTGGCTATATTTGGATTATC
>CABTWT010000236.1 GCA_902488555.1 uncultured Anaerococcus sp. | reverse complement strand
CGTGGGCCGTATCCATATCCATTAAAGCTTAGGGTTATGAGCAATATGGGACATTTGTCAAATGACCAGTCAGCGGAAGTTTTGGCAGATGCCCTAGAGGGCAAAAGAGAACATGTTTACCTAGGCCACCTATCAGAAACCAACAACACACCAGAATTATCAAGGCTTACAGTGGATAATTACCTTACAAGTCTGGGCCTAGATACCAAAAAAGATATTGTTTTAGATGTTGCAGATAGACACAATCCATCAGGGATTGTCAAATTATAGAGGAAAATAATGGAATTAGTAGAAATTGAAAGATCGATTATAAAAAAATATAGAAAAGAAATTTGGTCACCCTTCATAAAAGCAATCAAGGAATTTGACCTTATAAATGATGGGGATAAGGTTGCAGTTGCAATCTCTGGGGGCAAGGACTCCCTATTGCTAGCCAAGGTCATAGAAGAACTTCACAAGCACTCCAAGGTCAAATTTGATGTAGCCTATATATCAATGGACCCAGGCTACAGCCCGGAAAATAGAGAACGCCTTGAAGAAAACTTCAAATACCTAAATATAGATGGGCAAATATTCGATACTGATGTATTTAAAATAGCTGAGAGCGTATCAGATGGCCAATATCCATGCTATATGTGTGCTAGAATGCGTAGAGGAAGCTTATATTCCAAGGCTCAAGAACTAGGATGCAACAAGATTGCCCTAGGGCACCATATGAATGATGTTATAGAAACTATAATGTTAAATATCCTATATGCGGGCAATTTCAAAACTATGAAGCCAAGACTCAAGGCACAAAACTTTGAAAATATGGAGCTTATCCGTCCTTTTTATTATGTAAAAGAAGAAGACATAATTAAATGGCGTGATTATGTTGAATTATTTGCCCTAAACTGTGCTTGTACTGTAACAAAGTCTCAAGAAGCATACACTCGTAAGATGATTAAAAATATGATAGCAAATATGAAAGAGTCAAATCCTGATGTTGAAATGTCAATACTTCGTTCGGCAGAAAATGTTAACTGTGACATGGTCATAGGCTATCAATTACATGGTGAAAAACATTCTTTTATGGAGGAATTTGATGATTGAATTTTTAAAAGTACTAATACTTTCTATAGTTGAAGGGGTCACAGAATTCTTGCCAGTATCATCAACTGGCCACCTTATTCTAGTAAACGAATTTGTAAAGCTAAACCCAGCAGAATTTTCCAATGCCTTTAACGTAATCATCCAGCTTGGAGCAATATTTTCTGTTGTCGTTATATATTTTCAAAGGCTAAATCCTTGGGATTATAGCAAGACCCACAAATATTTCCCAAAGAATTATGATAATTTGAACGGACAGTCAAGATTTTACTTTAGACTTACTCATCCAGACCCTAGGACAATGGAACTTTGGAAAAGAGTAATAGTTGGAATCTTGCCAGCAGGAATTCTTGGACTTTTCTTTGATGACTTTATAGATGAACACTTATTTAATCCAATGGTAGTGGCAACCATGCTTTTTCTTTGGGGTCTAATAATAATTTTTGTAGAAAAAAGAAATAATAATAAAACAGGTTTTGTCCATGACAATATAACAAATGTCCCATATAAAACAGT
>CABTWT010000235.1 GCA_902488555.1 uncultured Anaerococcus sp. | reverse complement strand
CCACAGCCTTATCTTCATCAAAGACCTCGCCTGCCTTTTTTAGTTCTAATATAGAATTAGCTTCCTTTCTAAGGCAAAAAGAGCAAAGTGGATAGCCGATAAAACCTTGGAGAACAACCAATAGAGTTGCCATAAGTTTCAAATCACTCCTGCCAATAGCTTCAGCTGATTTTGCCATTTGTAGACCAGCAATAACCCCACCTGATATAGGAGGTGCTGCAACTACAGCAGTTTCCCTACCTACTATAGGACTTCCAATAGAAAAAAGCAAAATAACAATACCAACTATTCCTCCAAATGAAATCAAAATTGTTTTCCACTGGCTAGCAAGTTGTTTCATATTTAGCATAGATCCCATATGTACCAAAAGACTGGTAATAGCTAGGGCCCCTATGTCATATAATAAAGAATCTTTGAAGAGTGTCTCTGGGATTCCTAGCCAAAATCCGGCCAAAAATATAACTGAGCATACAAAAAGAGATGGGACTATACTCTTTGTAGCTGCAGCTATGATGTCGCCAATGGTATAAACTATAAAAATAAATAATAATGCCAGTAGAGCTTGCATATAATACTCCTTTCTTGCTTTTAATGGGTAAAGCAAAATAATATAAGGGTATTATATGGCTATGAATTTCTTTTGTCAATAATTATCGATTATTTTGTATAAATTTTACTTTCTTGAAACAAACAAAAACCTACCCATTGGGTAGGTCGTGTATTTAGTCTCTATTTCTATTGCCAAAAAGTAGGAACAATCTTAAAAATTGTAAGGCTGTTGTAAGTGTTGCAGCAACATAGGTGTAAGCTGCAGCCTTTAGCATGGCCTTGGCTTGAGCGTTTTCTTCACCGATTAGCATGCCTGATTCTTCTAGGACTTGTAAAGCCCTAGCACTTGCATTAAATTCCACTGGAAGTGTCACTATTTGAAAAACTAGAGTTAATGCAAATAATACTAATCCTATGTTTAGTAGATTTTGTCTTGATAAAATCATTCCTAAGAAAATCACTGGAAAGCTAAGCTTGGATCCAAAGTTAACCGCTGGAACCAGCCAGGATTTTATTTGTAAAGGCATATAGCCTTCCTTGTATTGGATAACGTGGCCCAATTCGTGGGTGGCAACAGCAACAGACGCTATAGATGTATCTCTCATAGATTCTGGTGAAAGAGCTACTTCCTTGGTCGCTGGGTTAAAATAATCCCCCATGGCATTATTTATTTGTTTGATTTTTATATCATTATAACCACGAGTATCTATGATGTAATCCGCAGCTTGTCTGCCTGTAATTTGTTTTTTCGTTTTTATCTTCGAATACTTGGCAAAAGCTTTTTGCACATTTGCCTGAGCTAGCATACTTATAACTATGCCAATAAGTACTAAAATATATGTTCTATCAAATCCATAATAATAAGGCATAAAGCACCTCCTTAACTTTATTATAAATTATACCCTTTATTTTTAATAATTTAAATATAGATTTAATCTTTCTAATATTTTACACCAATTTTACAAATTAATTTAGTTTTACTATTAAATATAGGGTATCTATTAAGCAAAATATACTTAGGAGGAAAATTATGAGCGCAGGATGGATTATTTTAATAATTGTTATATT
>CABTWT010000234.1 GCA_902488555.1 uncultured Anaerococcus sp. | reverse complement strand
ATATCTTTTGCGTATTCTATCAACTTTTCACCTTCATATTCAAGTCATCTATGCGTTCTTTTAGGTCGGCTGCTTGTTCATAATCTTCGGTCTCTACCGATTGTTTGAGTTTTTCTTGCAAAGTTTTAATCTCAAGAGCTACTTCCTTAAACTCCCTTTCTGCCTTTGGCATCTTGCCGGTATAGGTATCAAAGTTATTATAAGTTTTCAAAATCTTGTTGGTCAGTTTATCAGAAAGTTTGTAGCACTCGCTACAACCAAAGATTCCGGCCTTGATATTTGATTCTAAGTTACCACAATTTGGGCAAGTATTTTGCTTTAAGCCTTCCATAAAACTAAAGGCGTGATTATTCAAATTGTATTTATATTCATAATAATTATCTATAATATCATCTAAACCAGGCACAAATTGTTGGAGTAAGGACTCTAAATTTGCACTGTTAAGGTTGATTTTGTGAAATTTACCATCAGAAACATCTTCTCCTGTAAATTCTGTATAGTGTTTTATACAGTCCTCACAAAGGTAGAAATTGTGCTCATAGCCATTTACTATAGCCTTAACACTGAGACTAGCGTCTTTTCCGCATCTTTCACATTTCATAATTAACTCCTTGCTAGTACACTCAAAAGGATGTTTTTTATTATATCCGACCTAAGGTAATTTCTACTTTTTGCATCTATCATAGAAAGTGCCTTGTCACTTGTGGCATATTTTGCCATCAAAAATTCATCCCTAGTAAAATACTTTTTCTTATATAAGTCCATGAACAAAATATCAGCACTTGCTTCTGTCATTTGTTCATTTAAATTTTTTATCAAATAAGATATATAATCATCTTCTTCAACTATGGTAATGATCTTTATAAATCCATTGCCACCACGTTTGCTTTCTATTAGATACCCGTTATGAGGAGTAAATCTAGTAGATAGAACGTAATTTATTTGACTAGGTGCACAATCAAATTGCATGGCCAAATCATTTCTCCCAATCTCAAGCATACCATCAGTTGATTCTTCTAGTAATGCCTTCAAAAATTTTTCTATATCAGATGTAAGACCTGCCATATATTCACCATCTTTCTTATGTGTCTCCTTACTTTACAACTATATTTTTAAAGGTCAAGAAAAATCTTTGACCTTTTGACTATCTCTGACCTTTTCTTTTTAAAAAATAGAATCAATAGATTCTTATTCTTATTTTACATTTTCCCATCAAATTTTCAAGCTAAAATACTGCAAAAAATAAAGGCTCCAGGATTTCTCCTGGAGTCTTAAGCTTATATTATTTGTTTTCTTTTTTATTTGTATAAGCTAATGCGCTTGCTGAACCAGCTAATAATAGAGCAATACTAGAAATTCCCATAATACCTGTTTTTGGGTTTTTTGTACTAGCTTCTTTGTTTGTTACTGCGGCTTTTGTTTGTTTTTGATGGCCTTGTTTATTATTTTTTGCTTTTTCAGTAACTTCTTTTTCTATTTCTTTTATAGCTTCTTGTTGGTCTTTATCAAATTTGTAGTTTGGAAGCATAGCTAAAAGCTCTTCGCTTACTGCAAATGGCTTGCTGTGATCGCCGTTTTCAATATAAGCTTTTACTTCATCTCTAAATTTGGACATAATATT
>CABTWT010000233.1 GCA_902488555.1 uncultured Anaerococcus sp. | reverse complement strand
TCAGACGTGTGCTCTTCCGATCTCTTTGATATTCATCTTATCAAGTTCTTTTTTCATATTCTTCTTTTCTCTGATACCCAAATAGATAAAAACTAATATTATAGTTGGAATGTTGGCAACTAGAAAAGCAATTAAGAGCGCCATATAATTTTCCACTTTGCTAAAAGAATCAAAGGCTGGAACCGCTGCAACATACATCAAGGAAAAGATTAATGAAATTACTGGAAGTATCAATCCCAAATACTTACTTTCCTTTCTACAAAGATAAACTTGTAAATAGATTATAGCTGCACATATAAACAATAATAAAATAAGTGCTATTATTGTATTAATAAATGATATTTTCATCCTAACTCTCCTTTGTCTTTTTGTATTCGTTAATCAAAATTTTAGCCGTATCAAAATCGATTTTCTCATCTAAAGCTAGTCTTTTTATAGTGAGAATATAAGGATCTTTGCCCTTTTCCTCATTAATCTCTATCTTTTGAATCAGCCTATCTAGCCTAAGCCTTACTGTCGGATAGGTAACCTCGTAAATCCTTGCAACTTCTTTTAGTGATCCCGACGCCAAGATAAAAGTTTTAATAAATGAAATATCCTCATCACTAAGCTCAGCCATCCATTCAGGAAGTATATCCATAAGCGCCTCCTTTAATTATATTAAGTATACTCTTTAATATTATTAAAGTCAATAGTTAAGATAGACCTTATTTAAATTTTTAGACAAATTAAAACTCAGCCACTTATCAAGGTGACTGAGTAAATCAAAAAATTATAGGCTGTCCTTATTTTCAATAATCCAATCTTCGAATTTTTCTCCGTTTTCAATATTTTCTTGACCAAATTTTTCATAAGTTCCATCTTTTTTTACAAGCAAAAAGTCTGGTACCTGTTCTATTTGATATTTGTCTACTATTTCCTTATAATACTTGGAATCTTTATATTTCTTTGTATCAAAGTAGCTAATTTTGATGTCATTTTCTTTTGATATTTGTGTTAGTACTTGTGCTAATACCTTGCAACCTATGCAATCTTCACGTCCTATGTAAACAAAGCCGGTTAATCCATCGTCATCATTTAAAAACTCTTGGTCTGTTATCTCATCAAATTGGGAAACATCGTAGGGACTATTGCTAATTTCTGCTAATTCATCTTCTAGATCTTGACTTTTTTGGCTATAGATACCAAAGGCTACAAAGAGTGCTATTACTATAGTCAAGCTTATATTTCTCTTGTTCATATTCCCTTCATCAATTCTATCGTTACTTTAAATGACTTATAAAAGCTATCCATAGGCAGGAATTCTTTGTTGGAGTGGAAGTTATGGGCTCCTGTAAAGTAGTTTGGAGTGAGTATTCCCTTGGTTGAAAGATATGACCCATCTGTTCCGCCTCTCATTGGGATAATTTTTGCCTCTATGTCTAATTTTTGGTAGATAGCTTTAAGTTTTTCTATAGCTACTTTGTTATTTTCATCGACACTATCTAGGATATTGGCGTAAGTGTCTACTATGTCGATTTCAATTTCGGCTAACTTGTATCGCTTTTTTAAGATTTCTATTGCATCAATTAGGTAGGCTTTGGATTCTTCAAATTTTTCCTTATCGTGGTTTCTTATATTGAAATCTATCCTGCAGTT
>CABTWT010000232.1 GCA_902488555.1 uncultured Anaerococcus sp. | reverse complement strand
GCCCTAAAGGATATCAACCTAAGCATCCCAGATGGACAATTTGTATCAATAATAGGTTCTTCAGGAGCTGGCAAGTCAACCCTCATACGCACAATAAATAAAATGCACGATATATCAAATGGTAGTCTTCTTGTAGATGGTAAAGATATATCCAAATTAAAAGGACAAGATCTCCGTGATTATCGCCGAACCATAGGTATGGTCTTCCAAGGCTTTAATCTCGTAGAGAGGATTAGTGCCCAAAAAAATGTTCTAGCAAGTTTTGTTCCAGACCTTAACTTTTTCCAAAAACTTTTTGGTCTATACACAAAAGAAATGAAAATAAAATCTCTAGAAGCTTTGGATAGTGTCGATATTTTAGAAAAGGCTTATTCTAGAACAGATGCCCTTTCTGGTGGTCAAAAACAAAGAGTTGCCCTAGCTCGCACTATATCTCAAAATCCAAAGATAATTCTTGCTGATGAACCAATTGCAAGTCTTGACCCAGTATCTAGCCGCCAAGTAATGAACTATTTCAAAAAGCTTAACCGTGAAAAGAAAATTACAATTCTAGTAAATATCCACGATGTTGAAGCCGCCTTGGAATTTTCGGATAGAATTCTTGGCATTAGACATGGAGAGCTTGTATTTGATGGTCCAGCTAGTGAAGTTGATGCAGAGGTCATAAGAAATATATATGGCCAAGATCCAAAAGATATAGTTGTGGAGTAAAATATGGGAAAATTATTTAAGCCTAGAAGCCTAACTCTTTCAAATGGAAAAGTAGTAGAAGAAGAAAAGTCAAATACTTTGCTTATATCTCTTATTCTCCTAACTTTCTTAATTATTTCCCTTAGGGTTACAGGTTTTAATACTTCAATACTTGCTCGAAATGGTCGTAATTTAATGGCAATATTAAAAGACTTATTTAATCCAGAGTGGGAATATCTACCAAAGGTGATAGGTCCAACTTTTGATACCATAAAAATGTCATTGTTTGGTTCATTTTTAGGAGCCCTTATTGCCCTTCCATTTGCATTCTTGGCTTCGTCAAATATGATAACAAGCAAAATCATCAACTGGATTTTCAAATTTCTATTTACTCTATTTAGAACACTACCTACCCTTGTAATTGCACTGATAGCAACTTATGTTTTTGGCCTAGGAACCCTAGCTGGTACTGTGGCAATTTTTATTTTTTCTTTTGCCTATGTAGGTAAGATAATGTATGAAGAGATTGAAACCCAAAATTTAGGTGCATATGAGGCTATGATTTCTATGGGTTATAGTAAGCCTATGGCCTTTTTAAAGGGGATCATACCATCAATTATGGCAACATATATATCCACTTCTCTATTTAATTTTGAAGGAAATGTACGTTATGCTTCAATATTAGGATATGTTGGTGCTGGAGGCCTTGGCCTTTTGATTAATGAAAATATTGGATGGCGTGATTATAACAGGGTTGGAACAATATTATTTGCCCTGGTAATTACTGTATTTATTATAGAGTTAATCTCTAGAACTATTAGAAAGAAACTTTCTTAGGAGACTCTCATGGATATAAAAATAGAAAAAGTTTTAAAAGAAGAGCCAAATTATAGGCTTGTTCGTACAATTTTATCAGTTATAACCATTGGGATTTTAGTATGGTCTTCTAGTGTGATGGATTTTTC
>CABTWT010000231.1 GCA_902488555.1 uncultured Anaerococcus sp. | reverse complement strand
CCAGGCGCATCTTTTATTTTGGGTAGAAATATAAGTAGAACATATAGAAAAGAGATGAAAATGATAAAATACTTACTATGGGATATAGATTCCACTATACTTGACTTTGTACAGGCAGAAGATGCAGCTATGAAGAGCGGTTTTCGCCAATTTGGCATAGAAATAAGAGACCCTGATGCCATTAGCTATTACAATGCAATCAATGATAAATACTGGCTAAGATTGGAGCGAGGAGAGATAGACCGTGATGAGATACTCCATGTGAGATTTAGGGAATTTTTGATATATATGAAGCTCCCTATGATGAAGACTTGGTCAAGGACTTCAACCACTTCTACCAGCATGACTTAGGCAGCCACAAATTTTTCAACCCAGGAGCCAAGGAAACTGTTGAAGCTATGGCAGTTGATTACAAGCAATATGCTGTAACCAATGGGTCAAAGATTGCCCAAAACTTGAAACTTAAAAAGTCTGGCCTAGATCAAATATTTGATGGGGTTTTCATATCCGAAGATCTGGGAGTAGACAAGCCAAACAAGGAATTTTTTGATATAGTTTTTGACCAAATTGGTTCAGAAAATAGGGATGACTACATCATTATTGGCGACTCGCTTACATCAGATATGCTTGGATCAAACAATGCAGGTATTAAAAACATTTGGTATAATCCAGAAGACCTAGACAATAAGGCAAATGTAAAAGTCGATTACACAAAAAGAATCTAAAAGAGGCCATAGAAATATTAGAAAATATTGACCAAATTAATGCCATCGGTATTAATTAGTAAAATTATGTTTTAATGATTAAATATAAATTTTTTGGGTACTATAGTAATGAGTAGTAAATCAATAAACAAATTAGGAAGCTTTTATGAAAAAAAGATTTACTTTACTAGCAGTATTTGTATTTATATTAATAGGTCTGACAACTAATGTTTCCACAACTTCGGCAAATAATGGATTCGAAGGTATTTCTAATGACCACATAAGTGAAAATCCTAACTTAGAATCCTAAAATCGTAGATTTTCAAATGAAGATGTAGATTGGATAAACTGGTAT
Organism: uncultured Anaerococcus sp.; assembly: GCA_902488555.1. Next base: position 613 of record CABTWT010000231.1, on the reverse strand, counting down.
AATTCTCTTTCCAAAGATGAACAATTAGCATTTAATTACGTTCCGAGCAAATTTCTAAATGATTATGACGAAATATTCGTTACAAGTACATTAAATGATAGTTTAAATTTAAAAGAAGATACTAAAGAAACTATCGCAATGCGTTCTGCCAAAATGCCTACTGGTGGATACGAATTTCCTTACAATCCAAAGTTTTGGAACGATATAAAAGAATATGCAAATTGTTATGCTTACGCATTAATTGTTAAATCTAAACAGTGGCGTCATAAACTACAACCTGGAGAAATATCTGGTAGAACATTTAAAACTTTATCATGCAGAGACATAATAGATGCTGCAAAAATAGATATGCCAGAATTCGAGTATAAATTAAGACGTTCATCTTATGGTGAAAAACCGGGATATAGAGAATACAAGGTTGCATTAGTAGTCGGAAGTAGAGATTACCATTGGTATAGGCAAGATAAAGATGGAGGATGGTCTCACAAGAGAGGATTAACTGAGTTATCTTATAAAGATGCATCTGGTAAATATATTTATGATCCGAAAGAGTGTGACAGGGACTATGGAAGCGTTAATTATCCTACATTTTGTGGATATTATATAATTACAT
>CABTWT010000230.1 GCA_902488555.1 uncultured Anaerococcus sp. | reverse complement strand
TTCTTGGCCTTGGTCCACGTCAGTTCTTGGGATGGCTTGTAGCAATGCTTGTGTATATGGATGATAGGAGATGTAAACGCAAGTTCTGGTATCAAAGGAGTTGGTGATCTTATAGGCAAAAGTTTGAGAAGTACAGTTACTAAGGAAACTGCTGTAAAACCAGAATACCATGGAACAGGCATGATAGTCCTAGAACCTACTTACAAATATATTATTCTTATTGATGTAGGAGCTTGGAACGGATCAATAGTTCTAGAAGATGGATATTATTTGGCAAGTGAAGCGAGTCTCCAACACAAAATAGCAACAAGAAGCTCATTTTCATCTGCTGTAGCCGGAGGAGAGGGATTATTCAACCTAAGCCTCAAAGGAGATGGTGTAGTTGCCCTTGAGTCACCAGTCGCTAGAAATGAACTGATCGAAATCGATTTAGTTGATGATGAACTAAAAATAGATGGATCATTTGCCATAGCTTGGTCGGGATCATTGAAATTTACAGTAGAACGCGCAACAAGTTCACTAGTGGGATCGGCAGTAAGTGGAGAAGGCTTGGTGAATGTATACAGAGGAACAGGCAAAGTTTTGATGGCTCCTGTTGACTTTAATTAAAAAAATAATTTTTTTTAAAAAAAGTGTTTAGGAAATCATTTGCTGGGTATAATATTAATACAAAGATATATCTTTAATATAAACTGATGGAATAGGAGGACAGTCCAATGAAAAGTGAAGACTCACAGTTTGAGCTATATTTTAAGCCAGATTGTCCATATTGCTTGAAGGTGTTAAATTTCTTTAGAGAAAACGACATTGAAAAATTCCCATCATATAACATAGAAGATGCGACTTGCGGAGATGAAAATAAGAAAAAGTTAGAAGAAGTCGGAGGAAAGGTCCAGGTACCATGTCTTGTTATAGATGGTAAGGCAATGTATGAATCTGACGATATAATTGAATACGCAAAAGAAAATCTTCTTTAAGATAAAATATGTAGCAAAAGATTGCTAAGAAGCCTCGGTTGAAACTTAGAGAAAAAAAGAAAGTGGAGAAGTCCAATGTACACACTTCAGTTTTGATATGGCGATATGAGTAATTAAAGAAATTTGCTTTGAAGAATATAACTAAACCCAAGCTTTTAAGATTATTATAAAAACAGGAGTCAACAATACCAGTTGATGCTAGGATAAATCGCAAAGTAAGCAATAGTCAAGACGACTTATCTAGCCCTTGTTTGGAGAATAGTTTTAATAGATGCTTGGGTTTTTTAGTGGTCAAAAAAAAATCCAGGCAAAGCCTGGAAATTTTTAATCCATTTCTTGGTAATTTATATCTTCTATTTCGTCTTTTTTCTCATCCATAACAGTATCTGGAATCATTTTGCCTGCAATTGTAAACAAAATAGCCATCACAACTGCATCGTCAAACCAACCTAAAAATGGTACAACGTCAGCTACCAAATCTGCTGGCATTACTGCGTAAAGTATTGCTGCAAGAACTGCGATTTTTGCACTTGCAGGTGTGTTTTTGTTAAATAAAGCTTTCATAAAAGCAGGTATGGATGTTCTGATAGTGTTTAATTTATTCATAAAAACCTCTTTCTTAAAATGAGTTTGAATATTGTTAACTTGTACCATTATTATACTTGAATATTTTAAAAGTCAAGTTAATTATATTTA
>CABTWT010000229.1 GCA_902488555.1 uncultured Anaerococcus sp. | reverse complement strand
CCATGCTTTTGAAAAAGCATGCGGTAAGGAAATTCCATACCAAATTGAGACAAGAAGAGAGGGCGATATAGACAAGTCATTTGCAGATGCGAATAAGGCCAAGGAAATCCTAGGTTGGGTTGCAGAAAATGGCATAGATCAAATGTGCGAAGATGCATGGAAATGGCAAAAAATGAATCCAAACGGATACAAATCGGAGGAGCAATGAAGACGACATTAGTAGTACTAGCAGCAGGAATTGGCAGCAGATACGGAGCAGGCATCAAACAACTAGCCAAAATGGACGACAATGGCTATACCATCATAGACTATTCAATATTTGACGCTAAAGAAGCTGGATTTGACAAGGTTGTATTTATCATAAGAGATGAAATCGAAGATGACTTCAAAGAAATAATTGGCGATAGGATTTCTGAAATTATGGAAGTTGAATATGCTTACCAAAGACCCGAACTTCCAGGTGGATTTAGAAATCCAGAAGGAAGAACAAAGCCATGGGGAACAGTTCAGGCCTTAATTCCTACTAGAGAATTTGTAAATGAACCATTTTTGGTAATAAATGCTGACGATTATTATGGCAAAAAAGTCTTCAAGGACTTGCACGACTTTTTAGTAGACCCAGCAAATAGAGACAAAGATAAATTGCAAATCGCCATGGCAGGATACAAATTAAAAAACACATTATCAGACAATGGAACAGTAACCCGTGGGGTTTCCCTTGGCGATGAAAATAACAAATTAGTAAAAATTATAGAAACTCATGAAATAAAACTAGAAGAAGATGGTTCGATTTCAAGCAAAGAAGGTTTAGATTCTGACTTATTAAACTTAGAAAGCCTAGTATCAATGAATATGTGGGCAAGTTACCCAGAATTTATCGACCTATGCGAAGAATATTTTGAAAAATATATAGAAAGAAATAAAGATAATCTAGAAAAAGCAGAATACGTCCTTCCAGAAATGATCGATGAACTGTTAAAAGAAGATAAGGCTGAAATTACCATATTACCAACCAATGAAAAGTGGATAGGTATAACCTACAAAGAAGACTTAAAACAAGCCCAAGAAGCCTTCAAAGAAATGTTTGAAAAAGGAGTTTACCCATCAGATATTTGGGCCAAATAAGATGAACAAAAACAAACATAGTCTATTGTTGCCCGCGCTCGCAGCTAACCCCAACATCATATTATTTTGATAAATATAAAGACAAGGAAGTTTTGCCTACCGTTAATAGTGATTGGAATTTCTTTAAGGACAAAAATTACGATATAAATGCTATTTATTGAGATCTAGGGCAAGAAAATATCAGAAATGCGAAAAGAGCCTATAGTGGTCTAGTAGAACAAATTGACCACCAAGTTGGCAGATTTTTAATGAAACTTAGTGAATATGGCCTCTTAGAAGATACCATCATAGTCTTTGGCTCAGACCACGGAGATATGATAGGAGACCATAATTTCCTAAGAAAATCTGTCCCATACCACTCATAGTATACGACCTAGGTAAAAACTTGGGAGAAAATAAAACTAGCAATCTTGATGAAATAATAGAACCAAGAGACATAATGCCAAGCCTACTAGACTTCTGCGACCTAGAAATATCAGACACAGTTGAAGGCAAATCAATAAAAGATTTAATCAACGGCGCCAAAGAAAGTCAAAGAGACTACCTTCAAGGCGAACACGCCTATGGAGACTTGTCAAACCAT
>CABTWT010000228.1 GCA_902488555.1 uncultured Anaerococcus sp. | reverse complement strand
ATAGACTCTATTTGGCAAGCATATGATTGTTTCACCATCAACATTAATCTCCCTCATATGAACGCAAATTTGATCCCTACAATTTGCTTCTTTCATATAGGCCTTGCCATCTTTGATGACAACCTTGTTATACTTACCATCGCCATCTAGCACTATCTCTTTATCAACATCAAGTGGGTATTCTCCCACAAGTTTTGAATTGTGTTCTATCCTTATATACTGGCCTTCTTCCTTGCTACTAAAGCTTTGAAAATACATAGCCAATAAAAAACTTAATATTAATAATCCTAGGGATATAAAAATATCTCCTTTTTTAATTTTCATATAAATACCTCATTATATGAGTTTACATTTTATATAATTTAATGTCAATTTTATGTCCTATACGAAGGCAAAAAAATAAACCGGATAACCGGCTTATTTTTAATAATTAATTAAAAACTTCAATACATTTGTTTGGACATTTTTCTGCTGCTGCTTTTAATAATTCTATGTCCAAATCTGGATTGATATTTTCTACTGATAAGTTTTTCTTCATTTCAAAACCTTCAGGATAAGTTTTGGCGCAAAGTGTACAAGCAATACATGCTTTGTCACATTTTTTCCTAGCGTCCTTACCTTTTTCTTGGTTTGAACATAAAACTACAGCTTTTTGATCATATGGTACTAGTGTTATGATGTCTTTTGGACATGCTTTCACACACTTACCACATGCTACACATTTGTCACGATCTACTTTGGCAACTCCATTATGTACATGGATTGCATCAAATGGACATACATTTTCACAAGTTCCACAACCAAGGCAGCCAAAGTTACATTCTTTTTTACCACCAAATAAAGCTATTTGAGCCCTACAATCGGTAAGTCCAGAATATTCAAACATATCTTTTGCACTGTCGCAGTCGCCATTACATTTTACAACGGCAACTTGTCTGTTATCGCTTCCTGTAGCTTCCACTCCCATTGCACTTGCTACCAAGCTTGTTGTGGAAGGTCCTCCTATTACACAGGCATTTACAGGAGCTTCACCTTTTGCTATAGCTGCTGCACATCCATCACATCCTGGATAACCACAGGCACCACAGTTGGCACCTGGTAAGGCATTTCTTACGGCTTCTTCTGTAACTGATGTTTCTACTTTAAATTTTGTACTTATTAGTCCAAGGGCAATAGCAAATAAAAATCCTAAGGCCCCTAGAACTACAACTGGTAATAATATTTCATTCATAAATGACTCCTATAATCCTGCAAAGCCCATAAATGCTATTGACATAAGTCCTAGAGTAATAAGACTCATTGGCGCACCCTTAAAGGCTTCTGGAGTATCATTTTCGGCAATTCTTTCTCTTATGTATGATAGGATCATCATAGCTAGCATAAATCCTAATGATGCTGCTAGGGCATAAACAATAGTTTGAAGCAAGTCATATTGGTTTGTAATTGTTTTGATTGCTACACCTAGTACTACACAGTTAGTTGTAATTAGTGGTAAGAACACACCCAAAGCTCCATATAGGCTAGGCATATTTTTCTTCATTACAGTCTCTACTGATTGTACTAAAGATGCTATAACTAAGATAAATACTACAGTTTGTAGATACTCAATATTTAGCGGTTCTAGTAAGTAATATTGGATAAACCAAGTTACTATAGAAGCTAAAGTTATTACAAATATTACTGCAAAACTCATACCACGAGCTGTTTCAACTTTACTGGTTACCCCTAAAGT
>CABTWT010000227.1 GCA_902488555.1 uncultured Anaerococcus sp. | reverse complement strand
GGTGTTTTGGTGCCGGTGGTTGGACTCGAACCCACACGCCCTGGTGGACAACAGAGTTTGAGTCTGTCTCGTCTGCCAATTCCAACACACCGGCAAAATGGTTACTCAAATAGTATACCATATTTTATTTGCCTTGTAAACGCAGTTTATAATAATATTCTGAAAAATAAAATTTCATTGATAATATTCCTATTACAATGCCAAGTATTATTCCTGCTAGAACATCTGAGGGGAAGTGGACGTGCAGGTATAGCCTGCTAAATGAAATTAAAATAGCTAGGATTAATGTAAATCTTCTAAGCAGCTTTGATTTGCCCATAAATAGTATTATCGTAGCAAATGTGGCAGCATATGAGCTGTGGCCTGATGGAAATGAGGCATTGCCTACTTTTGGTATTAATAATTCTAGTCCATTTACGTATTCATAGGGTCTTGTTCTATCAACTATGTTTTTTAGGCCAAGATTGATGATTATTAAGTTGCCTATAAAGGCAATAATCATTATTCTAGCCATTTTCTTGTATTGCTTTGTTGATAGGAATACTATTATTAAACATATCCAAAGTATAGCAGCATTTCCTAGAGAAGATATGGCTACCATAAATTCATCTAGGAATGGACTTCTTATTTTTTGTATAGCATCTAATATAGAAAGTTCAAAACTTGTGAAAGAATTCATTCTAATTTCCCTTATCTATAGTCTCAACAGTCATATCATAAGCTTGTTGGATTCTCGACCTTTGGTAGTCATCAACTTCGTCATAGTATTTTCCACCATCTAGAAAATCTTCTGCCATATGATTTTGGACACTTGTGCCAAAATTATTGTATTTTACGCCCACCCAGATTGGGTGAGCTTCAATATTTTCAATTGATGTAGATCCGTTTTTAGGATTTTTAGCCAAGTCTATTTCATAGCTCACTGCTTGTTCTGTTCTAATATCGTTGTTGTTTTCAAGGTTTTGGAAAGAGATAAAGTTTCCTAGGGCATAGGCTATAAAGCCAGTTCTACCATCACTGGCTTCGTAGTATTCGTAGGGTTCAACAACGTGTGGGTGGTTGCCTATGACAAGGTCTGCTCCCCATTCAATCATTTCTCTACCTAGTTCAACTTGGTCAGCACTTGGATCTGAATGATATTCTATGCCCCAATGTGGATAGACTATTACAAAATCAGCACCATTTGCCTTTGCTTCTTTGATATCAGATTTTATTTCTTCTGGGTTAAGGTAGTTTAGTTCTGGTATTTCTTCTCTAACTTGAACTAAGTCAACTAGGCCATTTGCCCCATAAGTATAAGCTAAAAAAGCTAATTTTATCCCATTGACATTTTTATACAAAATCCTGCTTTGGCCAGATTCTTTTGAACCCACATGGTCAATGCCTAATTCATCCATGGCTTCAATTGTTGTAAATAAGCCCTCGACCTCAGTGTCAAGAGAGTGATTGTTAGCAGTTGATAATACATCAAATCCCGCATCTTTAATGGCAGATAAATATTCTTTTGGTGCATTAAATCTAGGAAATCCAGCATATGCAAGGTTTGGATTGGTTGTTGTTTCATAATTTCCTATGGAAATATCTGCATCGCTAATATAATCACTGACATAGGCAAAGGAATCTGAGAAATCATAGGTCCCACCACCCTTATTATAGGCATATTGGATTTGTGCAAGGTGAGCCATGATATCTCCAAAAGTTTTGATCTTAACCGTATTCAGTTTCAGATCTTCT
>CABTWT010000226.1 GCA_902488555.1 uncultured Anaerococcus sp. | reverse complement strand
TACATTCTAAAGTAGTTTTGGAAAGTGATTGTAGCAAGAGTCTTACTTTCTGCTTTTACTTCTACACCTTCTTTAGCTTCTATAGCTTGGTGAAGACCATCTGAGAAACGACGACCTTGCATGATACGACCTGTAAATTCATCTACGATTTCAACTTCACCATGGTTTACTACATAGTCTATGTCTCTGTGCATAGTAGTATTTGCCTTAAGGGCATTGTTGATGTAGTGAGATAGCTCTAGGTTTTCGCTGTCAGATAAGTTTTCTATACCAAAGTATTTTTCTGCCTTAGCTGTACCTTTTTCTGTAAGGTTTGAAGATTTTCTCTTTTCATCAACTATAAAGTCAACGTCTTCTACCTTGAATTCCCTGTCAAATGGGTCGATCTCTGCATCCTCGTTTGGATCTAAGATTCTACCTTCAAGAGTTAGGATAAATTCGTTTGCTTTTTGGTAAGTATCAGTTGATTCATCGCCTTGGCCAGAAATAATAAGTGGTGTACGAGCCTCATCAATAAGGATAGAGTCAACCTCATCGACTATTGCATAGTTTAGGCCACGTTGTACCATATCTTCCTTGTAGATAACCATGTTATCTCTAAGATAGTCGAAACCAAATTGGTTGTTGGTACCGTAGGTAATGTCTGCCGCATAGTTTTCTTGTCTCTCAGAATTGGTTAGACCATAGATGATACATCCAACAGTCATACCAAGGAAAGTATAGATTTTGCCCATCCACTCTTGGTCACGCTTTGCAAGATAGTCGTTAACAGTAACTATGTGGACACCCTTACCTGTAAGGGCGTTTAGGTAGGCAGGACAAGTTTCAACAAGAGTCTTACCTTCACCTGTCTTCATCTCTGCTATCTGACCATTGTGCAAAACAATACCACCAAGTAATTGAACTGGGTAATGTTTCATATTAAGGACTCTGTCACTTGCTTCACGTACTACAGCAAAAGCTTCTGGAAGCAAATCATCTAGAGTTTCTCCATCTTTTAATCTTTGTCTAAATTCTTCTGTCTTGTTTCTTAATTCTTCGTCACTAAGACTTTGCATTTTTTCATCTAGGGCAAGAATTTTGTCAACAATTTTCATATTGTTGTCTATTTCTTTTTGACTAAATGACTTAAATAGGTTAAATATTGCCAAATTATTCACTCTCCAATTTTCTAATCATCTTAGGCTCATGGCTTTAGCTATTAACCATGAGGGTAAAAATAATCAAATTATTTCACTAATATATTAAATGAAAACTTTTATTTTGTAAAGTTATTAGATAATAGACTAGCTTATGTTCTTATTCATATAAAAAACGCAGTAGAACTTAAGCCACTTAAGAGACTGCGTAATCTATAATTATATAAGTAATTACTGTTTACTATCATACCTATAAATAAGTTTTTTTCAATTAAAAAAGAGCGGATATACCGCCCCTTTGTGAATTTATCTTTGAGTTGGAATTATTACTCCATAGCCACCATTTTTTCTACGATATACTATACGTAGATTCATATCTTGATCATCTTGGTAAACATAGAAATCGTGGTTAAGTAGTTCCATTTGCATTGCTGCTTCTTGGTCACTCATTGGCTTCATCTTTACTTCCTTTTCACGAACAATCTTAATTTCATCATCGTCATATGAATCATCGATATTGTATTCGCTATCAAAAGATTCGTTGAAGCTTTCAAACTTGATTGAGCCTGAAGTTCTGTGCTTTAATAGTCTAGTCTTAT
>CABTWT010000225.1 GCA_902488555.1 uncultured Anaerococcus sp. | reverse complement strand
GACTAATTTATGCAAACTTATAGAAAACGTTTTAGTAATCTTGATGCCAATGAATTGTATGAAATTTTGATGCTCAGGTTTGATGTATTTGTCCTAGAACAAACATGCCTTTACCAAGAGATTGATAATCTTGACCAAGAGGCCATACACGTTTACATAAAAGATGGAGAAGATATTGTAGCATATCTACGCGTTTTGGACAGGGGAATCGAAAGTGAAGATGTTGCAATAGGTAGAGTCATAGCAAAAAATAGGCGCCAAGGTCTAGGAACTTTGGTATTAAAAGAAGGTATTAAGGCAGCAAAAGAATTTTTTGACGCTGATGCGATCTACTTAGAAGCCCAAACTTATGCCAAAGAATTTTACGAAAATCTAGGATTTGAACAGATATCAGATGAATTTTTACTTGATGGTATAGCTCATATAAAAATGAGACTAATAGTAGACAAGAAGTAAATTAGGAGATACTATGGAACTTAAATTTGCGATTGGATTTTTTATAGGATGCATTTTACTAATTACTGTTTTCAAATCTAAATTTAAAGGGGATATGGGAGAGATAGCCACGGCATTTTCTATAAAAAATCTAGACAAGGATAAATATATAAAGCTTCACGATATAAAGCTCAAGAACCCAAGTGATAACACGAAGACTACTCAAATTGATCACATTGTAATCTCTTGCTATGGAATATTTTGTATAGAGACAAAGGGATATAAGGGCAAGATTTATGGTAAAGAATTCTCAAACCAATGGACCCAGTACCTAGCAGGTAAAAAATATTATTTTATGAATCCTATTTTTCAAAACTATGCCCATATAAAATCTCTGGAAGCAATACTAAGTCCACATTACCCCAATATGGTATATCATTCTATAATTGCCTTTTCTGGAGAAGCTAACTTAGATTCAATTGAGGTTAATAATTCTAAAGTCTGTAAAATAGCATATGTAAGTGATGTTATTAAATCCTTATCCACTGAAGAAATAATATCTTTTGATGAAGTGAGAAATATTGAAAAAATAATAGAAAAAAATCAATCACATCAAAGTGATTTCTCACATGTTAGAGATATTAAAAAGATTAAGAGGGATAATGATAAAAAAATAAAACAAAATATTTGCCCAAGATGTGGTGGACAATTAGTTGAAAGAAACGGTAAATACGGGAAATTTATCGGTTGCTCAAACTTTCCAAAATGTAGGTTTGTAGTTAATAAAAAATAGCTTAGTGAAAAAATATTGATGAAAGAAGTTATATTATGAAAATCGCAGTCAGCGAATGTTTATTAGGAGAAAATTGTAAATACAATGGGGGAAATAACTATAGTAAAAAACTATTAGAATTCTTAAGAAACCACCAAGTTATAAGAATCTGCCCAGAAGTATTAGGAGGTCTACCTACCCCTAGAAAGCCAGCAGAAATCGTTGGTGGAGAAGTAAAATTGGAAGATGGCAGGTCAGTAGACTATGAGTTTGAAAAAGGTGCCCAAATAGCCTTAGACAAAGTTATTGATAATCAAGTGGACTTAGTAATCCTCCAATCTAGAAGTCCATCTTGTGGAGTAAATAAAATATATGATGGATCATTTTCGGGTAAATTAATAGATGGAAAAGGAGTATTTGCAAAACTTCTTGAAGAAAATGATATAGATGTAATTGATGTTGAAGATTTATAAAATATAGAAGGATCTAGAAATGAAATTAGAAGATTTTACTAAAATAGAACAAGAACAAATTGAAAAAGGACTT
>CABTWT010000224.1 GCA_902488555.1 uncultured Anaerococcus sp. | reverse complement strand
TTTCTGTATTGGTCAAGTGGAGTAAACATTGATTTGATTTCCAAGTGGTGACCGTAGATTACTGTATTGTCATCATTGAAATCTGGTGTATTGTTCATATCAATGAAAATTGAACCAGCAATATCATATTCTTTGTTAAGTCCACGTCTTAGGTAGAAGTCGTTGTCTGGACCTTGGACTACTGGATAAGAAACATCTGCTCCTGGTATGTCTATAAAGCCTATGATATCATCATTGTTATATTGTTTCTTCAAGGCATTTATAATCTTTGTATAGTGTTCTTGCTTTTTTGTATATTCGTCCTTGTTGTCAAGATTGACCTTAGTATCACTTTCTTTGACACCGGTTTCCTCTTCAACAGATTTTACTATGTCAGTTATTTCTTTGTTGTTGTGTGCATTGGTTCTATAGTCTAGAAGCCTTTTGCCTAGGATAGCAATGCAGGCTAATATTATCAGGATTAGGATAAATCTAATCACGCTCATTATTTTAGATTTCATTTCGCCACCTTTAAAATTTTCTTACTATTAGTATAATATACCATAATGAGCTAATTATGAAAATATAGGAGAAAAAAATGAAAGATTACAAATTATTTGTAGGAACTATTTGTCCTTATTGCAAAAAAGTTGAAAACTTTATGAAAGAAAATAATATCGAAATTGAAATAGTAAATATAGAAGAAGATAGAGAAGCTATGAATGAACTCATAGAAAAAGCTGGCAAAAGACAAGTGCCATGCCTATACCATGATGGAGAATACTTATACGAATCTGATGATATCATCAAATTCTTGGGACAAAATTAACTTACATGAAAAGTATGATTAAATTAATAGCATCCGACATAGATGAAACCATAGTAGACAAAAATAAAAATGTGCCACAAAGAAATAGAGAAGCTATAGCCAAAGCCCAGGAAATGGGCATTATAGTTATGCTTGCAACTGGTCGTGGCCCATATGAACTACATGATATACCAGATCAAGCTGGTGTCATAGATGAAGATAGGTTCATAATTTGCTGTAACGGTGCAATTATCATAAATGCATTAGATAGGGAAATTGTATCATCACTTCCACTTGAGTTTAAATATGCAAAGGCTGTATTTGATTATTGCAAAGAAAACAATTTGCAGGCCTACATCTATACTCTTGATAAGAAATACGCTATAAACCTTGATCCTATTGAAATAAATCATATATACACCAACGATAGCAAGGTTATAGAAATCAAAGACGGAAATATTGATTTCTTGGAGGATGAACTCATACTTAAGGCCTTGATAAAAGATCCAAATATAGACTTCTTGCACTCACTAGAAGTAGATATAGCAGCAATTACCAACTACGATGTCGAGATAGCCTATTCTTCTGATATGTTTATGGAGATAAATGCCAAGGGTGTGGACAAGGGTATAGCCCTTAAGAAAGTCTGCGATCACTACGGTTTTGATATAAGCGAGGCTCTAACTATTGGTGATAACTACAATGATGTAGCTATGTTAGAGGCAGCAGGTACATCATTTGCTGTGGCAAATGCCCATCTTCAAGTTAAAGATGTAGCAACATATGTGACAGATGCGACCAATGAAGAGGGAGCTGTTGGCGAAGCTATAGAAAAATATGTTTTAAATAATAATTAAAAGATCCACTCATTTTTGAACTGACCCCTTAAAGTTGGACCAACCAACTTAAGGAGGTCAGTTTTCTTATGGCAAAATATAGTACAGAATTTAAATATAAATTAGTTAAAAGA
>CABTWT010000223.1 GCA_902488555.1 uncultured Anaerococcus sp. | reverse complement strand
TTGACTTGTAAGAGCTCATAGGCTTCTAGGATTCCCTTTTTCCTAACATAGGAAATCATATCTGTAAAATCATAAAGACCAAATAAGTCAATACTGCCAAATCTCTTGATAACTCCAAACATCTGTGATGTATGATCCAGCTCTTCCCTTATGTCGTCAATATAAGTCATAGGAGTTAAATTTAAAATTTTATCTTTAATCAGCATTGAACGTGCTTCTTTAGACAAAGCTTCTAAGATTTTCCCATATTCTAGGACTTCTAAAGTTTTTCCTTGCATTAAATAACTCCTTTCTCGTATCTTTGGGATATTTTCTTTGTATTAATACTATTTACGTCAGAATCTTCCATGACAGAATAAAGTAGTGAGACCTCATTGCTAAATTTGCTTCTATCAGCTAGGATAGCTTCTTCTGGATAAATCTTGGAATATGAGCCGTAGCGGATGACCTTCATTAAGTTACCATCAAAAGATCTCATACTCGCACTGTTAAAGGTACAAGTCGTGCATCCTTTCAATCCACATTTTTTTATTACAGAAAATGGACAATGTCTCATATTCATAAGCTCTATCCTACCATAAGCTAGGGCTTCTACTTGTAAGTTTTGCCTATTTATAGTTGCAAAATCACTTTCTACTGATGAAGTGATACTTTCAGCTATGTCAGCGTAAAAATCATAGGCATAGGAATTGAAAACATTGAGATATCTGCCTATCCTAATTTTTATATCATTGTTTTTGAAATCATCTATAAAATATAAATCCCTATAATTATTTAAAATCACACCTCGTATTTTATTTTCTTTAATATAGGCTATGAGTTCGTCAATATCATAATCGTCGTGTGAATCTAGGTTAAGATATAAGTTAAGTCCGGCATATTTTTTATCAAAGGATCTTATATAAACATTGTCAAAATCATTTAGCAATTCTCTTGATATATGGTTAGTCAAAAGCTCTATATTTTTCTCTGCTTTTATATTTTCTTTTATCTTGTGTTCTGGCAAAGTGATATTAATAGCTTGCCTATGGTAATCTTTTAGTATGTCTTGGCAAAGTAGGCTAATAGCCATACGACGGCATTGGTTGATATCCTTTTTTCTAAGGAATATCCCATCTTCTAGATCAACTTCTATAAGACTTGGCTTGAAAATCTCGTCATTAAACTTGGATAAATTTTCTCTGACATCCGCTTCAGTTATAGATATTTTGCTAGCTTTTTCAGCTTTTACCTTGTGGGTGTAAGTTACTGAGTGCTTGCCATGGACTATTGTAAGCTTTGGATAATCACCTATTTTTGCATCAAAATATAATTTTACATCTAGATTTTTATAGCTTCCGAGTCCTTCTTCTAAGTTTTGATTTAAGGATGTAGAATTTAACATAAGAACATGAGAGTCAATTTTGGCATCCTTGTACTTATCTAAGAAAATTTTATCTCCAAATCTATAGGCTCTAGTTGTAGTAAAGGGTAATTTCTTGCCCTTATCAGTTGTGATTTCTAGATTATCTCCAAGTTTTAGATTGGAATTGCTGACAAAGTATTTTTTGCCTTTTTCATTTGAGATTTTTCCGACAGACCTATGCTTATTGTCATCTCTCAAAAGAATATAATCTCTATTTTGTCCGAAAATAAAACCATCAGTGTAGCCTCTATTTGATGAGTCTAACAAATCATTTTTATTGTAATTATTCTCATAAATCTTAGACCTGTAGTTAGAAACAGCCGTATACACGTATTCTGCTGTCTTCATACGACC
>CABTWT010000222.1 GCA_902488555.1 uncultured Anaerococcus sp. | reverse complement strand
TAAACAGGATTATAATTAGAATCAAAAATTTGGAACTTTACACCATGCATTGGTGTTTCACTTCCATTTACCTTATCAAATTTAATAGGATTTTTAACTTCCGCCCCTATTACGTGCTGAACTTTAGTAGTTGGTTTGTGCTCTCCATTCATATAGGTAGGATATAAATCTAAAGTTACCATTTGATCTACTGTTTCTTTAGACATATAGTTAGGACTATTAGTCTTATAACTTTCATCTCTAAGATTTAGTATTTTTTCTACATATTCTTTTATATCAGATTTATTTGGAATTGGGTTATACATACTGTTACTTAAAAATTCACCATATAAATCTGTCTTTACTGGATTCTTACTATTAATTTGTGAATTTTCATCTATAATTTTATATATTAATGCTTGCATACCAAATTGTCTAGTAGCAATTGTCTCATTACCTTTGTAGTTTTCATGGAAGTAAAACACTCTTTTTAGATCTTCCTCTATTTTTTTCTTTTGAGCATCTGATCTTGTCTCCCTTCCAACACCAGGAATGTAATTTATTATGTCATCTACAGTTGGTGGATATATTCTCTTATTGTATACTTTCCCATAAAATTTCTCACCTGACGGTTCTGGTTTCCCTGGATCTAAACAGTATACCAATCTACCATTTTCCTCAACAACCATTAGTCTAGTATCTCCATCAGATCCATCAGCAAACTTATTTATCATAGCTACGTGATATTGATCTTTTTTTTCTTCATCAGATACTTGGTATATAGCTGCTGTATGACTTCCTCCGTAGAAACCTGCACCATCATCAAATCTAGTTGAAAACGGAACGTTAATAGTGCTATTTGTCTCTCTATTTATTGAGTTGGTGTAGTAACTATAGTTTATAACCGTTCCAGGAATTAAACCATTTGGTCTAATTGAATTTAGTGCATTTCTAAATGCATCTGAGTTAGTAAATGTATTTTGTAGTTGAAGCTTAGTAAAACTTCCGTCTTTCTTTGGTTCTAATACTTCAATATAAGGTGTATTGTGTGTTTTTGTATTATTCTCAAAGCTAGCAGCAAAAATATCATCACCAATTTTGCTCTGATCATCTTGAAGCCTTATTGTGTCAGATATTTTCCAAAGGATTTGGTTCCCAGTAGTTGATGTAAAATTCCCTCTTACAGACCTTGATTTGTCACCATAGCTTGTTGCGTCATATACCCTGTCATATCTAAGGTTGTCAGATGGTAATCTAGTATCAACCACATTAAATCCGTTTTTAAATTTCTCTGCTGCGGCTGTACCAGATCTATATGGAATAATCCATGGCATTAATGAGACTAATTTTTCCCAATCTTTTTCAAATTCATCGAAAACATCTTTTATATAGTTATTATCAGGGGTTATTCTTAAACCTAAGTCATAACTATTGTATTGTGGGTCTGAATCAGAAACAGTAGCCCCAAGACTCGGTCTTCCTGTAACTTTTATCTTTAACTCGTCTGGTAAGTTAGTTTTAGGTATGTTAAGGTTATATACTAGACTATTGTCCCCAGTTTTGGTAAAGGTTCCTGAACTTGTGAATCCTTCTACGCTTACCTTCAAATCATCTAGGTTTTGATTATCAGGCATATATAAACTTAATCCTACATTATTAAAGTTTAAATAATCAAGATTGATTTCATGAGTTTGGACTACAATATCCCATGTAACTAATCCATCTGTATATGGATTATAGGTTTGATGAGATGTGTAGTTCATATCATAAAGATATGTTTTTCTAAATTTACTTTGTTCTTGTACCG
>CABTWT010000221.1 GCA_902488555.1 uncultured Anaerococcus sp. | reverse complement strand
TCTAATTCAACAAGCACTTCTCTGTTTGAATAATCTATGTTTTTTTCTTCTATAACTTTAGTTTCTGACATAATTCACTCCTAATAAGGTCTTTCAACTTTTGGTGCTTGTTCATGTGTTAACCAACATCTGCAAACATGATGTTCTGAATATCTTGTTTCAGGTGGTTTCTTTTCTCTACAAATTTGCATTGCATAATCGCATCTTGCCGCAAATGGACATCCTGGAATTTCCATCAATAAGTCTGGTGGAGTTCCACCTAATGAATATAATTCATTGTCTTTTGATGAATCAAGTCTTGGAACACTCATCAACAATGCCCATGTATATGGGTGATGTGCATCTTTAAATATTTCTTGTACAGTACCAGTTTCCATGATTTCACCGGCATACATTACTTGAATTCTGTCTGCAAAGTCAGCTACTACACCTAAATCGTGAGTTACTAATACTATAGAAGTGTTTTTAGTATCTCTCAATTCTCTCATCAAATCCAAGATTTGTGCTTGAATAGTTACATCAAGTGCTGTAGTTGGTTCGTCAGCCAAGATAACATTAGGGTTACATGCCAATGCTATGGCAATCATAACTCTTTGTCTCATACCACCTGATAATTCGTGTGGATATTGTTTAACACGTTCTTCAGCATTAGGAATATTTACAGTCTTTAACAATTTAACAGCTTCTTTTTTAGCTTCATCTTTTGATAAATCAGTGTGCAATAAAAGAGATTCTGTAATTTGTTTACCTATTTTCATAGTTGGGTTAAGAGAAGTCATAGGGTCTTGGAATATCATTGATACATCAGAACCCTTGTATTGTCTTAATCTCTTCTTATCCATGTTAAGAACTTGTTCATCCATATATTTAATTGAAGATGGTTCTTTGATAACTGCTGATTGAGGTAAAATTTGAAGTATAGATTTACTTACTACTGTTTTACCACATCCAGATTCACCTACTAAAGCCAAAGCTTCTCCATCGTAGATGTCAAAGCTTACACCTCTTACAGCCTTTACTTCACCAGCATAAGTATTGAAAGATACGTTTAAGTTATCTACTTCAATTACTTTTGGTCTGTTAGTGTAATCTTTTTCTACTCTAGCAGTTCTTGTAAGTTCTTCTGATAAATTTTGTTTTTCGTTCATATTTTTTTCTTCGTTAACTTTATCTTCTACAACTTCAGAGGAAACATATTTAGTTGTAGTTTCAACTTCATTATTTTCGTTAATTACAGTTTCTTCTACTAATGTTTCTTCTGAAAGGTTTTGTTCTTTTTTCAATTCGTCTACATCTTTGTATTTATTCTTGCTCATGTTTTTTCCTCCTACTGTCTAAGGTTAGGGTCAAGCGCATCTCTCAAACCATCACCTAACAAAGTAAATGAAAGCATTGTTAACCCGATCATTAGAGCTGGGAAAAACAATTGATAAGGATAAAATTGGAATACTTGTTGAGCTTGTGAACACATAAGTCCCCAAGAAGTTTCTGGAGGTTGTACACCAAGTCCTAAGTAACTTAAGAAAGCTTCACCAAATATATATCCTGGAATATCAAATGAAATTGATACAAGTATTACGTTCAAAGTATTTGGAATAAGGTGTTTGATAATGATGTCTTTGTTGCTTACTCCCAATACACGAGCTGCCATGATATAGTCTTGTTCTTTTAATGAAAGAATTTGACCTCTTACAAGTCTTGCAAGACCACACCATCCTGTGATAGTCATGGCTAAAATAAGTGTTCCTACACCATTTGAGTTTAAAGCTAATCTTAAAATGATTACTAATAAAAGG
>CABTWT010000220.1 GCA_902488555.1 uncultured Anaerococcus sp. | reverse complement strand
TTTTGCCAAAAGAGAGGTTTGTTCCAACAACTTTTCCCAAATACAGGCAATTTTTCCGAGAAATTTTTCTCGTTATTTGGACTTGTAATGGTAATGAGCTTGCACATTTTTCCTTTTATAACAAATATCTTGAAAAATTCAATTGGCAATATTAGTGCAAACTTGGATGAATCTGCAAAAATAAGTGGGGCAAGTTTAGCTTATAGATTAAAGAAAGTAGTCTTTCCTCTTCTAACAGGTAACTACGCTATAGGAATGCTTTTAGTTTTCATAAAAACTCTTTCAGAATATGGAACCCCTGCAACCATAGGTCGCAGGATAGGATTTTTGGTATTTACAACAGATATCCACAGATATGCAACTGTTGCACCAATCGATTTTGGAAAAGCGGCAAGCCTATCATCCATACTTGTAGTAATTTGTATGATAATGAGAATGGCACAAAATAGAATAACAGAAAAAAACACCTACAATCTAGTAGGTCAAAAATCAGCGCGAACAAAAGATATGGACCACCCAATTATCTTTGATATTCTAGCGGTAATTTATCTTGTAATATTAATTGTTTTTTCGATTGGGATTCCATATTTTTCTATAATAGCAACTTCTTTGATTAATCTTAGGGGCTATGGATTTAAAAAGGGTAACTTTACTACCAAACATTATATAGAGCTTTTTCAAAATAGGTCAGCTGCAAAAGGAGCCTTGCTAACAAGTTTTGGACTTGGACTAGCAACAGCAATAATATGTGCAATCATAGGAACGTATATAGTAGTTACTTTATATAAGCAAGGAAAGTGGAGAAGATATCTAGAAAATATTGCCATCCTACCAGAGATGATTCCAAGCATAGTATTTGTAATTGGTCTTATGATTTTCTGGAATAAAATTTATAATATTATGCCTTTGTATAACACTTTAGGATTTATGGTTTTGGTATATTCGGTAATGTATTTGCCTTTTACTATCCAATATGTATCATCAGCCATGATGCAAATAGGTGATAATATCCTCCAAGCTGGGAAAATATCTGGAGCAAGTAATGGATATATCTTTAGAAAAATTACTTTGCCACTAATAGCGCCAAGCATTAGTTCAGCTGCCATGATGACATTTATAATCTCGTTTAGAGAGCTAGTAGCAAGCTCTATCATATCGCCACCAAATGTACTGACAGTATCAACCTTCATAACAAGTGAATTTAATCAAGGATCAGTATCTGTTGGTATGGCAATGGCAGTAATATGCGTGCTAATAACAACCACCTTATTGATAGTGTTAAATGTAATTCAAAATAAAAAAAGAAAATAGTTTGACATTTTTAAAAACACGTAGTAACATATTAATTACAGCAAATAAAAAAGCATTTGACATGTTGTTTTGTATGTTGTATAATACATTTAATGCCACTTCAGTAGGAATAGCAAATTCTACTGAAATAATTAAAAAATATCAAAAAATATTTGACATTCATTTTTAAAGGTGGTATTATGTATCTTGTCGTTAAGAAACGGCAATGAACCAGATAGTTAAAATAAACTATCTACATTTAAATAGTAATTAAACTTAATCAATTAATTTGAGTAACCTTAACAATGAACGTTTATATAATAAACGGACAAATTTAAATCACGCATTAACAGTAAGTTGATGTAAATGAAACGAGTCAGAACAAGCCCGTCCGACTGATAGAGTACCCTCCACGGAGAGGTCGCAGGACGGAACGGACGAGAATAGACTTTCATAAAGAATTAAAACTACAAAAAGTAGTAAAAATATTTTTCATGAGAGTTTGATCCTGGCTCAGGAT
>CABTWT010000219.1 GCA_902488555.1 uncultured Anaerococcus sp. | reverse complement strand
TCTTTTAGCTCTGGATGGGCTAAGATAAGGGCTCCTATATTTGTAAGTGGTCCCACTGCTATAATTAAGACCTGGTCATTGGCTCTTAATACATCTGCCATAGCATCTATGGCTGGCTCATCTGACAAATCTGCTAGGTCGCTGTCATCAAAAAGATATCCTGAAAGCCCATCTACCCCATGGAATTCTTCTGCTAGAATTTGTGGACCAAAAAGCGGCTTAGCAAGTCCCCTATGTATTGGTATATCCCAATCCATGGCCTTTACTAGTCCTCTAAGATTTCTTGTAGTATTTGTAAGTTTAACATTGCCCGCAACAGATGAAACCATCTTTACATCAAAAACCTCACTCTCATGCAAAAAGCTTAGGGCAAAGGCATCATCAATGCCTGGGTCTGTATCAAAAATTGTGATTATTTTTCTCATCCTAACTCCACATTATTTTCTTTAGCATATGCTTCCACTTCTTTTAGGTTAGGGATAGAAATAGCCGCTCCTTCTTTGCTACAAGCAAGACTGGCTGCAAGGCTTGCTAGCTTTAGTGACTTTTCAACATCTTCCCCTTTTGAGATACTTGCAAGAAAATATCCTAAGAAAGTATCACCAGCTCCTGTAGTATCAATGGCCTTGGTCTTAAAGCTAGAAAATTTAATCTTAGTGTCTTTGGAAGAATAAATACCTCCATTCTTGCCAAGTGTTAGAAGAAGCCTTAAATCCTTGTACTTATCCTTAAAATAATTTATTATTTTATCGGAGCTTTCACAGCCGCTTAGATCGTATGCCTCGGTTTCATTTAGGATAAGAGTATCAATTTTATTAAAATCAATAGTTTTTAACGATTCATCAACTGGTGAAGGATTTAAAAATATTTTCATTTTTCTTTTGCTAGCTACATCTACTATGTATGGCAAGTTAGATATCTCATTTTGCAAAAGAATATAATCACCTTCTTCAAATTTATCCAATACTTGGTCGATATAGGACTTATCAATCTTTTTATTAGCTCCAGCTTCTACGATGATAGAATTGTTGGCATCCTTATCGACTTGGATTATGGCATGGCCGGAATTTCCCGGAGCTTTTTCTACCAAAAAATTAATCTCATTTTCAGCCAGATAATCTAGTAGTATATCTCCATCGTCTGCTCCTACAAAACCCGCATGAATGAGGTCTGCACCAGCTCTCTTAAGAGCTATGGATTGGTTGAGTCCCTTGCCACCCATTCCTTCATTATAAGATATGGCAGGAATAGTCTCACCTTCATTTACTATGTGATCTAGTGAATAAACTTTATCTATATTTAGTGAACCAAAATTTAAAATTTGCGCCATATATTCCTCCTTACAAGGTAAAAACTACACCCAGAATAGCAGAAATTGCAATAATGGCAAGTGGGTGAATTTTCTTAAATTTTATCAAAGCAAATAAAAATACTGCAAATAAGGCTATAGGAATAGGTCTTAATAAGTCTATGATATTTCCACTGGCCCTAAACAAGTCTACATCAAAAAGTGTTATGACCATAACAGAGCTCATAGCTCCAAGGATAAGGCCAGCTGTGGCAGGTCTTATTGTGGTAAACATATTTTCTATAGTTTGTGAGTTTTTAAACTTTGCCATCATCCTAGATATGATAAGGACTATGGTAATAGGTGCGATTATGAGCGATATAGTCGCCAGTATAGCGCCAGGGAATCCATAGGACTTAAATCCAGCAAAAGTTGCAATATTTATTCCTATAGCTCCTGGAGTTGACTCAGAGACAGCTATCATATCAAGCAGGTCTGCTTCGCTAAACCATCCGTAATTCT
>CABTWT010000218.1 GCA_902488555.1 uncultured Anaerococcus sp. | reverse complement strand
GGAACAGTAAAAGAAAATATCCGATATGGTAAGGATGATGCCACAGATGACGAGATAGAAAGAGCAGCAGAACTAGCCGGAGCCACTGAATTTATCAAGGACTTACCATATGGTTACGATACTCACATAGGTGAACGTGGAGTCAAACTATCTGGTGGTCAAAAACAAAGAATCTCAATAGCTAGAGTATTTTTGAAAAACCCACCGATTCTCATACTTGACGAGGCGACAAGTGCCCTTGATAATAAGAGCGAGGCCATAGTACAAAAATCTCTAGAACTTCTATCAAAGGGTAGAACAACTATAACTATTGCCCATAGACTTTCTACTATTAAAAATGCAGATGAAATCTTAGTACTAACTTATGATGGAATAGTCGAACGTGGCAGCCACAAAGATCTTCTTGATAAAAAAGGCATTTACTACAATCTATATAATAGTAACAATGAAGAATTGTTTGGCTAATTAAATTTATAATAATTTACTAAAACATAAAATCTTTGATATAATCAAATTGAATGGAGATTTTGTTATGAAGATACTAGGAAAAATTATACATGGCTTAGCCACAGGACTTGGAACAATTTTTAATGTCTTAATCAACATTATGAATATCATTGTTGTTACTTTTGAAGGGATTAGGCAATTATTATTTGGGATTTTTATTATTGGATGCTCCACTATATTCATATTTCCAATAATTCCTCTGATGCTCCCCAAAGACGTCACTTACTTCATATTTGCTGTAATATTTATACCTATTTTAGGACCGAAGTTTATATCCTTACTAAGATATATGAACTATACATTGACAGAATGGATGTATGATAGGGCGGATTCAATGATTACCGGTAAAAAAGTTGGTTATGAAAGTATCTCTGACTATTCTAACAAGTATAAGTATGAACAAGAACAAGCTAGAAGACGTGCCCAAGAAGAAGCAGCTCGTCGTCAACAAGAAGAGATGAACCGCCGATTTGAAGAATTTGCCAGAAATTTTGGTGGCTATTCTAGAACCTATTACCAAAACACAAATCAAAATTACAATCAAGGTTATGGTGGTTTTAATGGACCAAATGATATTGGATTTAAAGAAAAATATGAAGAAGCTTGCAATACTCTGGGACTTGCTTATGACACTGATATATATCAAGTTAAGTTAAATTATAGGAAATTAGCCAAGAAATATCACCCAGATATCAATAAAAACCCAGATGCAACAGAGAAATTTACTAAAGTTAACGATGCTTACGAATTTTTAACAGAAGAAAATATTAAAAAATACAAGCAAAATTATATGTAAAGGAAGGCTTATGACATCAGAAAATATAACTTCAATTCACGATGCTGTCATCCTTTCGGAGCTGGCTGCAGAAGCAGGCGCTATCATGCTAGCAAATGGAGCAGAGATTTATAGGGTTGAAGATACAGTTGAGCGAATTATAAGATCACAAGAATCTATAAAAGATGTGGATGTGTTTTCTTCCTTTAATGTAATAATTATTTCCTTTTCATATAAGGGAGAAATTCATTCCAATATGAGAAGAGTAAAAACAAGGTCTAATAATTTGCATTATGTGGACAAAGTCAATACTTTTTCTAGAGATTTTTCTAAGGGGACGTACTCTTTAGAAGAGGCTTTGCTAGAAATAAAAAATATTAAGAAGTCTGAAGGAACCAAAGTCCCACTAAAGGTACTTGGAGCAACTCTAGCAGCTGGGGCGTATTCAATCTTACTTGGAGCTGGAGTGGCGGAGATTTTATCGTCATTTATAGTTGGATTTTTAGGATATGAGTTTTCACTAATATTAGAAAAAAACAAGCTAAATTATTTTGTTGTACATTTTTTC
>CABTWT010000217.1 GCA_902488555.1 uncultured Anaerococcus sp. | reverse complement strand
TTGCACTATCTTTTTTTATACCCAAAAGAGGATATATGAGAATACTAATTGATACCTATGGAGCAGATGCTGGTTCAAAGGTTATTGTCGATGGTACAATACTAGCAAAAGAAAAAAGAGATTTTACACCTGTCTTTGTAGGTAATGAAAAAGAAATAAAAGAAAATATTAACGGTAGGATTACAGATTATGAAATAATTCCTACTGATAGCTATATATCAAATGATGAGGACCCAGTGAGGGCCATTAGAAGAAAAAAGGATGCATCCATAGTCCTAGCTTATGAGAAATCAAAAGAAGAGGGATATGATGGTCTAGTATCCGCAGGATCAACTGGAGCCTTGCTTGCTGGTGGACTTTTCCTAGCAGGTAGAATTGAGGGTATCAAAAGAGCCTGTCTTGCTGCAAATATCCCATCTATAAATGACAATATTTGCCTACTAATGGATACAGGGGCAAATATGGATTGCAAGGCAGAATACCTATATGAATTTGCCCTAATGGGTTCAATATATCTAGAAAACACAATGGGAATAGCAAATCCTAGTATTGGTCTATTAAATGTTGGAGTAGAGGAACATAAGGGAAACAAGCTTACAAAAGAAACATATGCTCTATTAAAGGAAAGCAAGCTAAACTTTGTAGGCAATGTAGAATCAAGAGACTTATTTACTGGCAAGGTAAACATACTTCTTGCAGATGGTTTTGATGGAAATATCGCCATAAAAACAGCTGAAGGAGTGTTAAAGCTTATGGGTTCCCAAATAAAATCAACTATCTATAAGTCCACAAAGAATAAAATTGCTGGCTCCTTATTAAAAAATGACCTCAAAGCTATGACCAACAAATTTTCATCCGACGAAGTTGGAGGAGCGCCACTTCTTGGGGTAAAGTCTTATGTATATAAGGCACATGGAAATACTAATGAACTTGCATTTTCCAATGCTATTTTAGGACTAATGAATTATATAGAAAGAAATACAATTGAAAAAATCGAAGGAGAAATAAAATGATTAGAGACGAACTAATAGCTTTAGCCAATGAAAATCTTGACATTGACTTTAGTGAAATGGAAATGACTACCAAATTATCTGATTTGGACATTGATTCAATCGATATGCTAGATTTCATCATGCTTATAGAAGAAAAATTTGAAATAGAATTTGAAGAAGATGAGCTAGACGAGATTGAAACCCTAGGCGATATCGCTGAACTAATAGAAAGCAAAAATTAATGGGACTAAGCAATATTAGACTTGCCCAAATAAAAGAATTTGAAAATAGGATTGGCTACACTTTCAATGATAAAAAGTTGATCGATGTAGCCTTTACTCATTCATCCTTCATAAATGAAGCCAAAAAGAGTGCAAAAAGCAACGAAAGACTTGAATTCTTGGGAGATAGCGTCCTAGATATGGTTGTAAGCGAGATTTTGTTCAAAAATTACAACAATAAACCAGAAGGTTGGCTAACCAAGACCAGGTCAAGATTAGTATGCACAGATTCTTTTTCTAAGGCAAGCGAAAAATATGATTTGACTAGCTTTTTAAACTTTGGCAAAGGAGAAAAAAAGCAGGGCGGTAAATTAAAAAAACACGTAAAAGCTGATACATTTGAAGCAGTTTGCGCTGCGATTTACCTTGATGCCGGTTATGAATTCTTGTATGGATTCTTGGTAGAACATTTTAAAGATGAAGCCCTTGAAATCATAGAAGATGATTCACTTTTTAACGACTATAAAACAAGGCTACAAGAGTATTACAATTCCCATGGTAAGAAGATTTTAAAATATACGCTCATAAAAGAAGAAGGTCCAGAGCATGACAAGCTATTTACCATGGCTGTTAAAGAAGGAAATAAAACCTTAG
>CABTWT010000216.1 GCA_902488555.1 uncultured Anaerococcus sp. | reverse complement strand
CATAAAGACCTTTGGCATCAGGCAAAAATATGCAAGCTCCTCCTATATCAGTTTGTGTGTAATGCATTTGAATTTGATTAACTAGACTTATATAAGGGTGGCCATGTAATTGTGCGTCTAGAACTGATTTTATTTGTGCATTAGTAAGTAACTTTCCACAAGTAGCGTCTAGGAAATCCTGGGTCTTAGACATATCTTCCAGTATCATATCTTCCAATTCTTGGCTAGGATTAAAGTCGCCTAGATTTACTAAGTTAACCTGAGTGTCTTTTATTTTTTTATCTTCATCTATTTCAAAAATTACTTCTCCAAGTTTAGAAGCAGCATAGCCTGGTTGTAAAACGACCTTGTCATTATAGATACCACTTATTTCTTGGTGATTATGCCCTGTTAGAAGAACATCAAAATCAAGTCCTGAATATAGTAAATCATATCCCTCATTTTCCCCTGTTTCTTGGTAAATATTTACTCCACTTTCTAAATCCTTGCCTAAACCCCCATGGTAGGAGATAATTACAATATCACAAGCTTCTTTCTGTTTTAAATATGGCACATAATACTTAGCTGTTTCGAGAGCTGATTGGAACTTAAGTCCCTCAATATTTTTAGGATTTTCCCAGTGGGGGATATATTGTGTTACAAGACCAAGAATGCCAACCCTGATATTAGAAAATTCTTTAATTATATAAGGCTTGATATCAAGAATTTTATCATCAATTTGTATGGTGTTTGCTGATAAAACTGGGCATGATAGATGGCTTATATATGAATTAAGATAGTCTTTTCCGTAATTAAAATCATGGTTTCCTAAGACCATAGCATCGGGTTTTAAAAGGTTATAGGACTTGCTCAAATTTTCAATGCTATTAGTTCTGTGATATAAACTAGCAAGGGGAGATCCTTGGATATCATCCCCGTTGTCTATATAAATCACATTTTTGTTTTCGTTTCGTACTTTATCCAAATATGTCTTTACCCTTGAAAGCGAGTGTTGCTCTTTTTGACCCCTTACT
This sequence comes from uncultured Anaerococcus sp., assembly GCA_902488555.1. Next base: position 856 of record CABTWT010000216.1, on the reverse strand, counting down.
TTAAAAGAGTCAGTTGAAATATATGAGTGAACATCTGATGTTTCTATTATTGTTAGTTTCATAAAACTCCTTAATAGCCATAGGCTAGTCTTTTTCTCAATCGAGTTGAAAGTAATTCTACAATTAAAACTAAGATCATCAAGCTTAATAAGATTATTCCAACTTCATTCCACCTATAAGAATTGATGGCAAATATAAGTGGTGCACCAATTCCTCCAGCACCAACAAGACCTAGGGTTGTTGCATCTCTTATATTCATATCAAACCTATATATAATTGTAGATAGGAAGCTTGAAAATAGTTGGGGAAATATACCGAAACGAATTTTACCCCATCTGCCTATACCAAGTGATTCGAATGCTTCAAGTATAGAAGTATCGATATTTGCTATAGTTTCTTGGAATAATTTTGTAAGCATGCCTATTGATATAAATGTCATAGTCATAACCCCAGCAAAGGGTCCAGGACCTGTAACTCTAATAAACATAAGACCATAAACTATGGCTGGTATGGTTCTTATAAGTAGGATTAAGAGCTTAAAAATTTCTGCAATTACCCTTGGAACAATGTTATGTGATGAGAGGAACGCTAGAGGAAGAGAGATTAAAGCTCCTATCAAAGTTCCAACAAAGGCTATACATATGGTTTCAAAAACCAAATACCATAAGCCTCCCTTTGCAAAATTACCTAAAAGGCTAAAATCTGGGCTAAGCAAACCACCGATTATAGATTTTATAATCTCTATACCCTTTGAACTTGTATTTGAAAAATCCATCACACTAGAAGACCATATTAAAATCCCAATGGTAATAACTGATAAAATTATACGAATGAGCCTATAATTTGGCTCTTCTTT
>CABTWT010000215.1 GCA_902488555.1 uncultured Anaerococcus sp. | reverse complement strand
CACCAGTAGAATATAGAAAGAAAAATGCAGCATAAAAATTTCCTACCCCTAGGGGTAGGATAGGACAAAGAATACCAGAGCTAGTTTAATTCTAACTCTGGTATTAGGTCCAACTTTATGGGGTCACCTTAGTTCTTATCATTGTTCCATCACCTTTAATTAAATTTACATCACATAGGTTTGCGATACCTACAACTATAAAAATCATAATCTTTTTTGCTATCCCTTTAAATCCTATGGATGAGGATAGCTTTCTTTCGACCCCTGCTCTTAAAACTCCTGTTAAATAGTCAGCTATTACAAAAGCAAGTAGTGTGTAAATAAAAGCATCTACACTTCCAAGATAAAATCCCAACCATCCTCCAATGGCTGTAAAGCATACTTTTAATATTTCTAAAAACTTATTCATTTTATTCCTCCTCTGTTAGTGTGTAAGTTATTTTCATTGTCTTATCTGCCGTTTTTAATATTGGACTTGATAGGTTATTAATTGTTCCAAGGTATGGGGTATGAAGAAATAAAAGTTTGTAAAACTTCTCCTCATAACCTCCAAATCCAATGACCAATGGTCCGATTGTCTTTGGATCCATCATTAAGTTTGGTATTCCCTCACCGTTATAGTCAGAAACACTATTTACTATAACTTGGTCTTTTTTATCAATTGCAAATTCATAACCTAATATATAGTCTCCCCACTTGTATAGGTAACAGTATTCTCCCCCATATTTCGAAGTCCTAACTTCTTTACCTAATTCTATAACAGAAATATCTACAGGATTATTGATATTAATTTTATAGATTTTATCCGCACTATATGAATTTATCGAATATAGGTAGCCATCTTTAATACAGCTATATACATATCTATGACAGTAACTTCTATTTTTTTCATAGTAACTTCCTAATTTACCTAATCTTATTTCATTTAATGCCCACTCATCTATTTTCGTTGAGTAATCATTTTTATTTATTTTTATTCTTATTAGCTTATCTCTGTAAGTTCCAAAGCCATACCAATTTCCATCTTCTCCGTCATAAAAACAACATTCGTTCCAAGTACTCAGTTTACTAAAAAACTCTGATACATCAATTGTTATCCTTTCCTCATTTTTATATCCTTTAGTGTAAATTGGATCATTTAAACCTATACTCGTAAATGGTTCCTTAAGTTTTACTAATTCTATTGATTTGTTGTCTAAAGGCCATATTGAAACCAAGGTGTTGTTTTCAACGTCTATTTCAACACATCCGTTATATGCGTCCGAGACTTCTCTGTTTTTCCATAAGCTAATTTTATTTAATAATAGGAAGGGATCTTTACCATGAGTGTCTCCATAAAAATGTTTCCCTCCTCTATAATGTGTTAATGCCAATGAAGAGATTCTTCCATTTCCCTGTGATGTAGAGAAATCCCAGACAAACTTGTATCCATTTTCAAGAGGGGTTGATTCATTAAGATTAGCTGAACCTCTTCTTGGTGCATCCGTTGAATTTACATCATTGGATGCATAGCCTATGATTTGATTATCAGAAGGAGCAAATATTTTATTTGGATCTTCCTCTAACTTATCCTCAAATAAAAGGATCCCACCATAACATTTAGTTGCTATAGGAAATATTTCTTTTTCATATTGAGTAATTCTCGAATCACCCATAGGGTACATTAACCCCATAGGATTGAGCCTTAATAAATCTGGGACTGCATTAGTTATTAGGTTTTCATCTTCATAAATCTCCTTCTTATTTGTCCTCACATCGGTTAGTTCAATGACTGATTTACCCTTGAGCATTTCCTTCCTCCTTATCTTTAAATTCTGTAGTAATCTCTTCTTTATATTTCCCAATCATTAACCCTTGATATTTAAATCTTCCTACCT
>CABTWT010000214.1 GCA_902488555.1 uncultured Anaerococcus sp. | reverse complement strand
AGCCAAGCCTTGTTAAAACTTAGAAGTCGTTTTTATGACCTTGATATTGATTCGTCTCAATACTTCACGGCCTGGCTAGGAATATTTGATATGGAAAATAATACCCTTTGTTTTTCAAATGCTGGTCACAATTGCCCACCGATGATCTTTAGGTCTGATGCAGAGACTTGCGAATATTTGCACGCTAATGGCAGGATGATTTCAAATATTATAGAGCCAGATGTGTATAATGAAGTGACTACAGAGTTAAACGATGAAGATTTAATTCTTTTTTTCACAGATGGAGTTATCGAAGCAACTGATGAGAATAATAAAGAGTTTGGTCTAGCAAGACTAAAAGAAGTTTTTTGCCAGCATAGGCAAATAGAAAAAATTTACGATGAAATAGAAGATTTTAGCTGGGGAGAGCAAAAGGATGATATAACCTTGGCTATGATTACTTATAGGAGAGATAATGCAGTTAAATAAATTAATAGATCATACAAATTTGAAGGCTGAAGCAAGATGTGAAGATATCAAAAAACTAGTTGATGAGGCAGTTGAACATGAGTTTTTTAGTGTTTGCGTAAACTCATCTTTTGTAAAATTTATCAAAGATTATAACAAAGATGTAAAAATTGCAACAGTTGTAGGCTTTCCTCTAGGAGCGATGTCAACAGCGGCCAAGGCTTATGAAACAAAATGTGCCATCAAAGATGGGGCAAGTGAAATAGATATGGTTATAGAAGTTGGCCGCCTTAAGGAAAAAGACTATGACTATGTTTTAAATGATATTAAAGCAGTTAAAGAAGCTTGTGGAGACAATATCCTAAAAGTTATAATCGAAACTTGCTTATTAACTGAAGAAGAAATTGTAAAAGCATGCGAACTTGCTGTAGAAGCTGGGGCAGATTTTGTCAAAACATCAACTGGATTTTCAACAGGAGGTGCAAAAGCATCTGATATTGCCCTAATGAGAAAGACAGTAGGTCCAGATATTGGTGTAAAGGCCTCTGGTGGCATTCACACTAAAGAAGAAGCCCTAGAAATGGTAGAAGCTGGAGCTAGTAGAATAGGTGCCAGCCAATCCATAGAAATTTGCAAATAGGATAATTCATGGCAAATGAAGTAATGATGCAGTCTTTCGAGTGGGACACTTGGGCTGACGGCAGTTTTTATAAAAACTTAATAAAGAATGCAAAAAAATTAAAGGAAAATGGAATTGACGCCCTATGGCTTCCACCTATGACCAAGGGTGGATCAGACATGGACGTGGGCTATGGAGCCTATGACCTATGGGACCTTGGAGAATTTGACCAAAAAGGAACTGTTAGGACCAAGTATGGGACAAAAGAAGAACTCCACCAAGCCATAGATGCTCTCCATGATGCGGGCATCAAATGCTATGCAGACGTTGTATTAAACCACAAGGGCAACGGCGATGAGAAAGAGAAATTCCAAGCTATAATGGTAGACCAAAACAACAGAACTTTGGATGTTGCCGAAGCGACTGACATAGAAGCTTGGACCCATTTCACCTTCCCTGGAAGAAATGGCAAATACTCTGACATGCAGTGGCACTGGTATCACTTCACAGGAGTTGACTACGATGACTTATCCGGAACATCTGCTATTTATCGTATAGTTGGCGATGGCAAATATTGGGACGATGATGTTTCCAACGAAAAGGGCAATTTCGATTACCTTATGAATAACGACATCGACCACAACCACCCAGAAGTTCGTGAAGAATTATTTAAGTGGGCAGATTGGTTTATAGAAGAAACAAAAGTAGATGGTTTCAGATACGATGCATTAAAACACATATCAGAAGAATTTATTCACGACTTATCAGCTCATATCATAGATGAGAAAGGCTTGGACAAGTTCTACTTGTTT
>CABTWT010000213.1 GCA_902488555.1 uncultured Anaerococcus sp. | reverse complement strand
TCAATAGTCTCAGGAACAAAAAAGTTGAAAAATTCTTTCTTGAACGAACTTCCATACTGTAAATAATATGCACCTACCATCTTTGTAAAATTGGTTTTCTTTACATCTTGTGGTTTATACAAAAGTGCTTCTCCAACCTGATTTAAATCAGGGCTCACTTCAAGAAAGACTAAACTTAAATCATTTTCCTTATAGCCCAGTATAAAACTTCTGTACTTATAGGAAACAGTACGAAGTACTGCAAAATTTGCTCCGCCTATATCTTCTGAGTAAGCGTAAACTATTTTATATTCCGAACCATTATCTACTTTATTATCAAAAATTTCTCTCATGCGATTTTTGTTTTCATCGTTTTTTGCTTTATCTAACTCAATCGTTTTCTTGCCTCCAAATAAACCAAACAGTCCCATTCCATCATCTCCTATCTTTTTTAAGTTTTACTTAATATTACAACATTTTGCATGGTTTTTCAAGTAATTTTTTCTTTTACAACTCCTAGTTTTACACATATCATCAAACGTATTATTTTAAGTTCTATGTTGCTTCCTTCTTTTATCTCAAGGAGTTTATTTAGGCCCATATTGAACCTCCATTTTCAGATTCACACGATTAACTCACGATTATTTTCGATTGCTGATGGTAAGCATACATCAAACAGTGCTTTAACACTCCGTGCCTGGTGGAAAATGCAAAAATACGTCCTAAGAAGTACAAGTAAATGTCCACTACAAACTGAAATTCATTATACTTTAAGAGACTTTAAATATTCTTTTTCTTTCGGTGTAATGCGCTTACTTTCACGTGCTTTCTGTATTGCCTTGTTGTGAGTCCATGTATCTAAGCGATGATCTTCGACGTATTTTATGGTCACATCCCATTGCTTTGCCAAAGCGGTTGCAAAAAACCACGCAATCATCATCTGAACGTAATACTCTTCACTATTAACAGAAAAAGGTATTTCCAAATACTCAGGCTTAAAATCATCATCAAGAAAGTAAGACATTAACATCTCAATTCCAAAGCGACAAGTATAGGTCTTTTCCGATGCGGACCATTCTTTAATTTTTTCCAAAAGTGCTTTTTTATTCTTCTTGAAAATCTTTGGAGACATAATATCGCAAACAGCCCAATTATCGACATAAGGCAGAAATTCATCAACTGCCACAATGCAGGCATCATAATCTTTCATTTCAGAGATGATGAGTCCGTGAAGCATATTTTCATCATAGTATTTATGAGGTAGATCCTTTAGAAATTTAGATGTTTCCGGCTCCCCTACAATTCTTTTAGCAAGCTTTCTAGCCTCCGGAACTCTAACCCCTATAAATAGGTCTCTCGGAATATTTGGTGTCAATTTTGCTTGAAAAGCAGCATATGAAATATCCTGCAATGCCAATAATTCTTCTTTGATGTTCACTTATTTCCCTCTCCTTACAATTCTAATTTGTCGCTCTACCATGAATCTTTGTCATCAATGCCACACACTCACAATGCGTGGTGTGCGGGAACATGTCGACGGGTTGCACATAGGTGACCGTATAGCCGCGGGTGGCGAGGTACGCCGCGTCACGCGCCAAGGTGGCGGGGTTGCAGGAGACGTAAACGATGCGGCTCGGTTGCCAGTCGGCGACGGTCGCGAGCACTTTTTCATCACAACCGGCGCGCGCCGGATCCATGACAATGACGTCGGGAGTGATGCCCTCTGCGGCGAGTTGGGGTAAAATTTCCGCGGTATCGCCGGCGATGAATGAGGCGTTTTCCAAGTTGTTTAAGCGGGCGTTGTTACGGGCGTCTTTGACGGCAGGCGCGAATTTTTCGACGCCGATGACGCGCCGCGCTTGGCGCGCGAGAAAGAGCGAGATGGTGCCGGTGCCGCAGTA
>CABTWT010000212.1 GCA_902488555.1 uncultured Anaerococcus sp. | reverse complement strand
GATATAGTAGCTCTTCTCCACCAAAAAGACATTATCTACATGGACCTAAGGCCTGCCAACATTTTATACGATTGCAAGAGAGATAAGGCCAAACTTTTTGATTTTGAAGCAGCTGTTTTATTAGACCATATAGACAATATAAGAGAGTTTTACATACCCAAAAAGAGGCCTTTCATACCGCCAGAGTTTAGATACATATCAAATATTGAAAAGAGAAAAGATATATTTATCAGCGAAGAAATCGACCTTTATATGCTGGGAGTAACTTTGTTTTTCCTCCTAATGGATAGGTATCCAGAAGATCTGGAGAATGAAAATAGCAAATATTTGGAGAAAAACTTAAGAGAAACTTTGGCAAAAGATGAAATATTAAAAGAGGAAAGTACCAACAAGCTAGTTGATTTATTAGTTAAATGCTTATCTGTCCACAGATACCTTAGTGTAAAAGACTTTAGAGATAGGCTAGCTGATATAGAAAAAGTGGAAGAGATGGCCTAGAAGCACGGACTTAAAAGATAGGTGATATTATGAAGCAAGTATTTGTATCAAGTACTTTCAGAGATATGCATATAGAAAGAGATTTAATTCAGACAAAACTTAGCCCTGACTTAAATGATTTAGCATACAAAAAAAGAATAGAAGGAATCAAGTTCCAAGATTTGAGATGGGGAATTGATACAGGTATTGATGAAAAAGATAAGGACAAGAAGATCCTTGAAGTTTGTCTAGATGAGATCGACAACAACAGGCCTTACTTTATTGTACTTTTGGGCGATAGGTATGGATGGATTCCACAAGGAGACCTTGTAAAAGAAACAGGGATTGAATACGGGATATATGATAGAGACCAAACCATAGAAAAGTCTATAACCCATCTAGAGATAGACTATGGTTTTTTGAAAAATCCAGCCTACGCTCAAAACGCCTACGCCTACTTTAGGACTATAGTTGGTGATGTGAAGGGGACTATATATGAACCAGATCCTTACGAAAAAGAAAGGGTTGAAGCCCTAAAAGCTGAGATCAGAGAGCTTTTAGATCCATCACACATCCACGAATATGAACTTGAAATTGAAGATGGCAAGCTAGTAGGTACCAATACATTTGTCCAAATGGCAAAAGATGATATGAGCAAAATTCTTTTTGAAAATCAATTTCAAGAAGAATTAAGTGAAAATCAAAGGGAAATAGTCTATCACATCAGACAAGCTGAGGAAAAGGAGCTTTTATCTTCTGCTAGAAAATCTATAGAAGAAGAAGTCATAAAAGAGATTGATAACAACAATGTGATAAGTATAAGCGGTAAGAGTGGCAATGGCAAATCCACCCTAATGGCCAAATTATACAGACGTATGGACAAAAAGTCCATAATCTTGTTTTCTTCACTGACTCCAAAGACGACAAGTGCCCTTGGGATTATGAGGACAATCACAGCTTATATCAATGAGTCTTTGGAAAAAGAGATTGATGATTCATCTTATATGGAAAAGAATACTCAGGCCAAGCAAGCTAAATTTGGAAATTATACATCAGTTGAAGAAAAGCAATATCAACTAGCCCTTAGAGACTACTTTCTAAAGGGCAAGGGAGATCTTATTATCCTAATTGATGCTATAGACCAGCTCGATAGACCAGAAGATATTGCTAGCCTTATAAAACCGATAAACTTCATAAATGATAGCAAGGTTAAATTTATAATATCTTACATGGATGATGGCAAGGAGAATGATGCATATATTTTTCTAAATGATTTTTTAAATTATAAGCTGGGTGATCTTACTGATAAAGATAAGCTAGAGGTAATCAACACCTCTTTAAGGGCTAATAATAAGCAGTTGCCAGATGAGGCAAAAAAAGAAATTATAAAAAAAGCTGGATCTAAGT
>CABTWT010000211.1 GCA_902488555.1 uncultured Anaerococcus sp. | reverse complement strand
CCCCTTTTATTCTATTTGCCAATATCTCACCTCCTCTTTAAAGATATATTTATCAGTGTTTTTATTGATGTTTTTATTGATTTCTGCTATACTTATCTTGAGGTGATAAGTATGAATTTTGTAAAAGAATTATCCAATAAGACTGTATCCATTTCTGAATTTAATCGAGGCCTAGCTGGACGTATTTTCGATGATGTCAAAGTAAACGGTTCTAAGGTCGTATTAAAGAACAACACTCCTGAGTGTATTCTTGTTTCCCCTGATGAATATACGAAACTCATTGATGAGCTCGAAGATGCAAGAGATCTTATGCTTGCCAATACAAGGATGTCATCAATGGATAAATCCGATTTAATTTCTCAAGATGAATTTGAAGAAGCCTTCCATATCGATTTAAATGAAGTCTCTCCTCTTGATGAGGACGAAATCGAATGAACTATAAACTATCCTTTATAAAAGAAGCCATCCAAGACTATAAAGCCTTAGATGGATCTCAAAGAAAAATTGTCGATAAAGCACTTAAGAGGATCTTAATAAATCCTCTTCCTAATACCGAAGGTGGCTATGGCAAGCCTCTTTCTAACCTTTCTGATTCTAAGCTTGCTGGTCTTATGAAAATTAAACTTAAGAGTTCAGGTCTTAGGATCGTTTATAAATTGGAAAAATCAGATGACGAAGTTCTTGTCATTATTATCGGTACAAGAGCCGAATCCAAAGTCTATAAAGATGCTGAAAAAAGAGTAGCTAAGCTTGAAGATTAAAATTTATCATAATCTTCTTGCGTAGCTACTTCTTTGTATTTATAGTCGTCATTATTCTTTTCTGTGAACATATCATTTACAAGTCCAATTGTTAGTAGAGATAAATCAGAAACAGAAAGACCAAGTTCCACTGCCCTTAGTAAAAACAAGGGTGTAGTCATTGGTCTTTCTGTTGGTCTTACTTTTTTTTAGGAACTTCTTCCGATTTTATATTAAGTCCCCACAACTCAATTAGCTGAGGTAGAATTTGGTAAATTGAAAAGGTTGAGAAATTATCCAGCCATTCTTCTGGACTATCAGGAACAGATTTATCTCCATGTTTTGCCATTACATAGGCTATATTTTCAAATAACTCAAGTGAACCAATATCTAGATTAGATTTATCTTTATCATTTTTCTTCATGGACTTTTCAAGTTCCATCAAATCTTTAAAGATGTCTCGACCAAACTTTAATCTATAGATTCTTGGTATAGCTGCAGATGCACGAAATATAACATCTTTACCATCAATTTTTATAGTTTTTGTTAATGCCATTATCTACTACCTCCTGTTGTTCTTGTAGAAGAAGATGAAGTTTCTATTGGTAGATAAACTGATTTATACCAACCATCATAAGTTTCCTTATTTGTCTCATCACTTGTTCTAGCCTTTACATTACCATTTGGAAGTGGTCTTGCTTGAATAGACAAGGTTTCTGGTTGAACTTCTCTTGATTCCTCGTTTGTTTCTCCTTCAAGTGTAGGTCTTGCTGCTGAACAATTATACATGACGTGACGGATTTTCTTTTGGTCACCATCAAACTCGAAAAGAAGTGCAAAGTTTGCAGTTTCAGAATTTGAGGACTCAATTAGAACTTTATTGGAGTCGGATTTTTCCATCAAAACATCAGTCCTAAAGGATTCTGGAATAAGAGCGATTTCTAAATCTCCATCATATCCCATATTGTTTGAAATAGTATAATATTCAATTCCATCTGCATAAAAGCTTTCTGGTTCTCCATTTGGATCTAATGAAATTGAAACAGCGCCAGGCATTGGCACTGGTGTCTTATATTTAATAACGCCCTCTTCGGTTTTATCAAAGAGAGCGTAGTGTACGTTACAAATATTAAATTTAACTTTATT
>CABTWT010000210.1 GCA_902488555.1 uncultured Anaerococcus sp. | reverse complement strand
GAGGAAACCTACCTACTAGTTGTAACAGAAAATGGCTTTGGTAAGAAGACATCATTTAACAACTTCAAAAACCAAAACAGAGGCGGTAAGGGAATCAGATGCCACAAGGTAACAGAAAAAACAGGCTTTGTAGTAGACACTATTCCAGTAGATATAGACGAAGACATAATGATGGTTTCCCTAAGAGGTGATATAATAAGAATTAGAGCAAAAGATGTCTCTACAACAGGAAGAAACACCATGGGAGTCACCCTCAAAAATATGAAAGATGACAAAGATAGAATAGTATCAGTAACCAAATACGACGATGGCGCATACGATGTCCAAAGAGAAGATATTAAATAGGGGAAGAAGATGTTTGATAAAGAAATAAAAATTGAAGACGATATTCAGACAGTAAAACTTGTTGGCGACCTAGATGTGTATTCAGAAGAAGACTTCAAAGAATTCATAGAAGAAAAAATAGATATCAACAAGGACCTAGTATTTGACCTAAAGGATCTAGACTATTTAGACTCAACAGGCCTTGGTATGTTTATGCTTATCTACAATAAGCAAAAAGAAAATGGCAAATCAGTAAAAATAATAAACACAAAAGAAAATATCAAAAAATTATTCAAAATAACTGATCTATCCGATCTATTTGATATGGAGTAAATAATGGATAAAATTACCATAACAATCCCCGCTCACAAAATCTATCTAAAATCCATAAGATTGTTTACCGCTTCCCTTGCAAGTGATCTAGGATTTAATATAGAAGAAGTTGAAGACCTTAGAGTTGTAGTAAGCGAGGCTATCAACTACAAGCTAAGCGATGAGGACGTAAAAATAGAATTTTTGCCAGAAGATAAAAATCTTCAAATCAAAGTTATAGGCAAGGACAAGAGCCTAGACGAACGTGCACTCAAAATGCGTGATTTAATTTTAAAAGAACTTGCAGATGAAGTTGAAATCACAAGTGGAGAAATTAAAATCATAAAAAGGGCAAACTAATGACAAAGCAAAAAGATCTAACTGATCAAGAATACAAAGAGCAAATCAAGAAGAAATTTGAAGAGTATTACCAAACTCGTGACAAAAAACTTCGCGATGAACTAATAGAAGAGCATATGTATATAGTAGATATCCTATCCAACAAATACGTAGGCAAGGGCATCGAAAGAGAAGACCTCTACCAAGTAGCAAGCCTTGGACTAATCTATGCAGTAGAAAGATTTGACCCAAGTAAGGGCTACGAATTTTCATCATTTGCAACACCAACAATAATGGGTGAGCTCAAACGCTACTTTAGAGACAAGGGTTGGGTCATCAGAGTCCCAAGAAGAATCCAAAACCTCTACAAAAAAATAAATAACGCCAAAAAAGTCCTACCCCAAGAACTGCAAAGAACACCAACAGTAAAAGACATAGCAGACTATCTGGGCGAAGACGAAGAAACAATACTAGAAACCATGGAAGCAAGCAAAGTTTACGCACCACAAAGTCTAGATATGAAATACCAAGTCCAAAAAGGAGAAAACTCCATAGACTTGGCAGATATGATAGGAGAAGAAGACAGGAACTTCGACTCCATAGAACTATCAGACTTAATAGAAAAATCAACAGCAAGGCTAAACGATTTGGAAAAAGAGATTCTAGAACTAAGGTACTACGAGGGCAGAACCCAAATAGACATAGCCAACACCCTAGACATCTCCCAAATGACAGTAAGCCGAATAGAAAAAAAGATTTTGCAAAAATTCACCATGGAACTAGAAAAAATGGAAAATATCTAAGGTGATGTTGCGGAATTATTTATTCTGCAACATCACCTTTATTACTACAAACAATTCTTACCGGAGAATCAATAATGAAAAATTATATACGAAAATTAAAAGTTCCCAT
>CABTWT010000209.1 GCA_902488555.1 uncultured Anaerococcus sp. | reverse complement strand
AGTGACCAAAGCCTATGGACTTTTCAACGAAGAAAATGGAGCTAGCCAAAGGGCCAATGTCATCATAGACGAAGAAGGCAAGATTCAATGGGTTAAAGTTTATGAGCCAAAAGAGCTTCCGGATGTAGAAGAGTTAATAGAAAATCTATAAGAGCCATCCTCCAAAAATTTGGAGGATTTTTTGTATCCTTTTTTATATATAAGGATAAGAATATATGAAATTTTTATTGGCTAATTGGGTATAGTAATATTTTGCTTTCTGGACATATATAGCAGTCGTTTGTTTGGTCATATTTATATTGTTTTGGGTAAAATAATTCTTTATCATTTCTTATTCCTTTTGGTTTTGTATATGGTAATACCGGCATTATTCCTTTATCTATTAGTTCTTTTGCTATTGCTGGTATTTTATATACTGCGTCCATTACTATTTTTTCTGGCTTATATTTTTCTATTTTTTCTTTGAAGAATGATGGGAAGGTCGTAGAATCGTGCAGGTTTCCTGGATAAGTTTTGTATCCTAGTATCCAGCCATTTTTGTCACATGATGTTTGGATTGAGTAGGCATATACTTCTTTTATACTCAAAATTAGAACTATTGATAGGATTATTAGACTTAAAACAAAGACAGAAGTCAAATATTCATATATTAAAATTATTCACATATACATTTGACATTAGAAAGACATATGCTATAATGTTCATATAAGCATATATTCATATGAAGAGAGGTGATAATGATAACTATCAAAGATGAGGAAATTTTATTTGATTTAGCTGATCTTTTTAAGGTTTTTGGTGATTCGACTAGGATTAGAATCATGAATGTGCTTTTTAGTGGACCTACTTCTGTAGGCGAAATTGCAGAAGTCTTGGATATGAGCCAGTCGGCTATAAGCCACCAGCTAAAGAGCTTGAAGGATAACAATTTGGTCAGTTCCAAGAGAAGTGGCAAGTCAATGTACTACGAACTTGCCGATGACCACGTCAAGACGATTTTTATGACAGGATTAGAACATATTAAAGAATAGGAGAATATAATGAAAGTAAAATACAAAGTAGAAAGTGATGACCTATGTCCAAATTGTGCAGCAAAGATTGAAGAGGCTGTTAAAAAAATAGATGGAGTGAATGATGCTAACCTATCATTCCTAACTTTGAAGCTAAAGATGGAATTAGCTGATGGTGCTAATGAAGATGCTATCTTTGATGAGGCTAATAGACTTGCTGATAAACTTGAGCCAGGGACTGTCTTAGTGAGGTAGGATATGTTTGAGTCTATGACAGATGCTCACAAAAAGGAGCTGAGTAAACTTATAGCTATAGGTATTTTTACTGCTATATTAGCAGTATTAAGTAATACTATAGGTGAAAATATATGGATTAAAGTAGGTTTTCTGATAGTCTACCTCATTTCAGCATGGAATATTTTGATAAAAGGGTTTAAGGGAATCATCCGTGGCCAGGCCATGGATGAGAACTTCCTTTTGACTATAGCAACAATTGCAGCCTTCTTCCTAGGCAAATATACAGAAGCAATTGCTGTAATACTTTTTTATAATTTTGGTGATTTATTTGAAAATATAGCAAGCCATAAGTCCCGCCAAAACATAGAAGGACTCCTAGACTTAGTGCCTGATGTGGCCAATAAGGTAAACCCAGATGGTTCTACTACAGAAATAGACCTAGATGATGTAGAAGTAGGAGATATCCTCCTGGTTCGTGATGGTGAGAAAATTGGTGTGGATGGTGTAGTTATAGAAGGTCACGGCCTCCTTGATACATCCTCTGTCACTGGAGAATCCATGCCAGTAGAAGCCGAAGTAGGGTCTGAGATTATATCTTCATCCCTTCTTACTGAGGGTATTATCAAGATGGAAGCTAAGAAAGAATTTGATGATTCT
>CABTWT010000208.1 GCA_902488555.1 uncultured Anaerococcus sp. | reverse complement strand
CCATCACGTTTGATAAGAACTTGGTCGTCCATATCATTGGTGTTGAAGGTGATTTTTCCTTTAATCCTATCTTCAAATGAGATTTCACGATCATGTGGAAGTTTTAGTCTAACTGTATATTCTTCACCATTTGCTACTCTTTGTTTAGCTTCTTCCTTTGGTATAGAACGGCACAAACCGTCGTATTTTGGTGTAAGACCATCGGCTTTTTGTTGGTCACGAACTGCATCAACTCTCTCTTGTGAGCAGAAGCAATAGTAAGCCTTGTCTTCATCAATTAATTTTTCTATATATTTATCATAGATACCAGCTTTTACTCTGTCAGATTGGATGTATGGGCCGTATTCACCTTTTTCTGTTACTTTGCCATTTTCATCAAGCACAACCCCTTCATCAATTTCGACACCACACCAAGCCAAGGCTTTCAATAAGTTTTCCAAAGCTCCTTCTACAAATCTAGTTCTGTCGGTATCTTCTATTCTTAAAATCATTGTTCCATCAGTATGTCTTGCATAAAGATAGTTAAATAGTGCTGTCCTAAGTCCACCGATGTGTAGGTAACCGGTTGGAGATGGGGCAAATCTTACTCTAACGTCACTCATCATTACTCCTTTGTTACTAACCTCAATTATTATTACTTTATTATCATTGTTATTTATTAATTATAATATATTTTGTCGTTTTTGATAATAAATTTTTGATACTTTAAAGATAATGAAAGGGAGTGCATAACACTCCCTCCACATCTTAACTTATTTAAGTATAACATTGTATACTCCAAAAATCAACTTTGTCAATAAGTTTTTTTATATTTAATTTTTAACCTGGCAAATGAAAGTTTTCATCATAGAAAAGTGCCACTGTAGGTATGATTAGTCCTCCAATAATATTGCCCAATAATACTATGGCAAAAAATATTAGAGCCTCTTTGCTATATATGCCCGAAGCAAATAAAAAGAAACTATTAGCAATACTATGCTCAAATCCGGATAGGGCAAAGGTCATAATAGATATAAATATGGCCAAATACTTGCCTACTTGATAGGGATTGTATTTAAACTGGTGAGTAGCATTTGTAACAAACATATTGCAAAAAATACCTAGCAAAAACACTGATAGATAGCCATCATCTAGCTTAGTAGCACAAAGTGCTTGAGCCTTTGGAATGAGAATTGGCCCAATCCTTGTTAGGCGCATAAGGTTGGCCATCACAAAAGTTCCAATAAGATTGCCCAGCAGAACTATAATCAATTGTTTGCTATATGAAGATTTTTCCTTGTAGAAAAAATATCCAACCATACCAGTAAATAAACTATATTTTAAACTTAAAATGATAAATAAGGCCCCTGCAAACAGAAAAGCTCCCAAATACTGATTTTCTACTATAAGCATAACCGTTGCGCCAAATCCAACAATAATACCAGCCATAATCCCCAAAACGAGATTTTTTATCATTTGGGAACTTTGCCCATCAAACTTATCCATAAGCCTCCCCTATATCTTTAAGGTCTTAATTATTATTTATACATTCCTAATTTTTCGCAAATCTCATCTATTTGGTCTATGATTGAACCAATGAAGGCAACAGTTTCTGAGATTGGTTTGGTAGTTGTCATATCAACTCCTGCTTTTTCGGCTAGTTCTATTGGTCCCATAGATCCACCAGCTTTAAGAACCTCTAGCCATCTATCTCTGTCTTCTTCTGTGCCATTTACGATTTTATCAGAAATAACTGTACCTACAGAAAGACCTGCAGAATATGTGTAAGGATATAAGCCCATATAATAGTGAGGTTGTCTCATCCATGTTAGCTCAGCGCCTTCAGTTAATACAACTGCATCGCCCCAGAATTCTTCCAATTTTTCCTTAAATATTTGGTCCAAATCTGCTGCTGTAAGACTTTCGCCTGCCTCAACT
>CABTWT010000207.1 GCA_902488555.1 uncultured Anaerococcus sp. | reverse complement strand
TTTTAATGGTTTTCATAAATACATTGTATCAAAAAAAGGCGAGGATTTTTATGTTTCCTCGTCTTTTTTCTATGATGGGACTTTTGCAACAGCCCCTTAGATATTACATATTATTTAATTGAACCATTTCAGAGAATGTTTCAAGTTGAGTTCTAACTTGACCGAAGTCTGTCATTTGTTGGTCATAACCCATTTTAATTAGTGGAATTGCTTCTTTTTCAAATGCTTGTTTTAATGAAGGATATTCCATTTCTTCTGTATCGTTGAAGTTCATCATAAATAATAAACATCCATCAGCATCGTTATCAATTGCTAGATCAACAACATATTTTGGTCTTTTCCAAATATCTGGGTCATAAAGAATTGGATCTTCATCCATTCTAGCAAATTGGTCAGCAAGTGCATACATTGGATCTTCAATAGAAGTATCAACATCAATTTTTAATGCTCTTGATTCGTGAGCGACATCATCAGCAACTACACAGATATTGAAATCATCTAAAACTTCCAATAATCCTGGGTTGTCACAAATAATACCTGAAGTTACAACTCTTGGTCCTAGATTTTCTTCTTCTGGAAGAGCCTTTAATTTTTCATTAAGTTCTTTAAGTAATGTATTATATTCATCTTTTAGCATAAAGTATGCAGCTTTTAAAACATAGCATCTATCAGAAGCTTTAACTGTTTGTGAATGACTTCCAACAAGTTTTATAAATTCTCTTTTTAATCTTCTGTTTTCATTATATACTTCAAAAGCTTTCTTTAAATTTTCATCAGTTATTTTTACATCACAAATTTCTTCTAGTCTTTTTCTAGCACTTTCAAATAATTTTGCATTGTAAATTTTTCCAAACTCTTCTTTTCTGTGTTGAGCATGATTTAAGAATACCATAGGAATTTTTCTACCAACAGAAACTTTATAGTTTTGTGATAATGGTCTTAGTGTATCATCAAGTGTTGTAAGCATACAAGCACTTAATCCGTCAAGAGTTCCATCAAGTCCCATTTCAAGGCATCTCAAGGCTAGTGAATAATAGAAAGTTGGGAAATATTCTTTTGCCTTATCAATAGGTCCAATTCCTCCCCAAACTCCCATTGGTACAAGACCGCCAGCATAAATAATTTCTTCAGGTGCATAATAAGGCCAAACTCCAACAGCTTTTTTGCCTTGAGCAATATAGTTGTCAAGTTGTTCCCTTGGATTATCTGCAATATGTTTTAATTTTTCTAATAATTCTTTTATTTCAGCCATAATACACCCCATTAAATTGTAGTCTTAGACCAGTCAGTTTCTTTAGTGTTATCGAAGTTCGTATAAACATCTTCACCAGCTGCAAGTCTTTTTTGCTTTCTTTCTTCCATGATTTCAACTAGACCTTGTACTCTTGTCTTGTATTGTTCTTCAGAGAAGTTTCTTTCGTCAGCTTGGTCACCATCAAAGTGAACTACTGGTACATCAAGGTCTTCCTTCCATCTTCTTTCGATTTCAGGCATTGCTCCTGACCAAGGTTTACATGACCTGTTGTAGTTAACTAAAGCTCCAGAAATACCATTTTCTTTAGCCATAGTTTCTCTCCATTCAACACCATCTTCTATACATACTGAACATGGAGCCTTGCAATATGCAGCAGCCATAGAACGAACGTCTGTATATTGGAAACCAAATGCTGGAGCATAAACTACAGCTGTTACGTTTATACCATTTTCTTGTAAAGGTTTAAATAATGCCTTTAATGCTGGCCAACAAGGAATACCTTCAAATAGGATCCTGTGTTCTTCAGGATATTCCCAAGTAGAAGTTCCTTCTCTTACTGATTGTTCATATTCTTCTGCTAAAAGTTCAAAACCTTCTGCAGCATCAATTTCACATCTAGCAGCAACTATATCTGCCATGTGGTTAAATAAATCAAATCCAGAAAGTGGA
>CABTWT010000206.1 GCA_902488555.1 uncultured Anaerococcus sp. | reverse complement strand
TATTATAGTGGCCATAGTTTTTGTAAATAGGTATGCAAAAAAATTATTGAAAGATAAATCAAAATCAGCCCTAACAGACCAAGAGCTAGAACTTATGCACAAAAGTTTTGATAACAAAAATGACGATGAAGTTGAATTTAACAAAAAACACAAAAGAGTCTTATTTGTATTTGCTATAGGCTTTGCAATAATGATATTATCCTTGATATCATATGAAGACTTATTTTTTGCAGGAAATAGGGAAGGATTTGAGAAGTTTTTTTCTTGGACTAGGTTTTTGACAGGTGAATACTTTGGTAAGTGGTATTTTAAGGATTTGGGTGCCTGGTTTATTGTAATGAGTGTAGGAGTTTCTCTAGTAGCTGGCCTATCTGAGAAAGAATTTATGAATAACTTTATCAAAGGAGCCCAGGGGATCATATCAGTTGGTCTAATCTTAGCCATAGCCCGCGGAGTATCCATAGTAATGGCAGATACTCACATGGACTTTTATATCCTAGATAGGGCAAGCAAACTTTTAAGTGGCATGCCTGGCTTTGTCTTTGTACCTCTATCCTACATCATATTTATGTTCGTAGGTATCCTGGTTCCATCATCATCTGGTCTGGCTGCCCTATCTATCCCGGTAATGGGTCCCTTGGCTAGTGCTCTAGGCTTTAACCCAAATATAATGATAGGTATATTTACTGCAGGACTAGGTAGTACCCTTTTACTAGCACCCACATCACCAATGTTGATGGCAGGATTAGAACTTAGCAAAATAGAGTATGGATCTTATCTAAAGTGGGCAATTAAGTTTGTAATAACCATTGCAATAATCCATATCATAATCCTATCCATAGCCATATATATTTTATAGGCTAAGATTGGATAAAAAAAAGACAAGTCATAGGCTTGTCTTTTTCTAAGGCTATTTTAATGTTATTTCTGGATCATCTTTTGTAAGAATTTTGATTTCTGTTTGGCAGTTAAGGTATTTTTCTAAATTCTCTGCCATAGCATTTAGTGCTTCTTTTTGGTCTTCGTCCCTTTCTGGATCGACAGATTCCATGATAACTACAGCATTTTTTGTATCTTCTGTAATCATTGTACGAACGCCATCTCTCCAGTTAAAGCATCTACAAATTGCACCAGTATTGTCTACATAAGCAAGTTCTCCTGGATATGTTTCAGATTCACTATCATCGCCTAAAGCTTGGAATTTGTCTCCTCCGTCAGTGATTTTTAATACCATATCACCATCGAAATTATCAAAGTCTTCTGATCCGACTGGAAGAGCGTATGTTAGGGAGATAGCATTGTAGATATCTACTAATGGGTTGATTGAGCCTACTGGATTCCCCTTATCAACTCTTTTAAGTAGTGCCTCTATAGCACATCTTGCACCTTTTTTAGTTTTAAATTTCTTAAATGCATCTCTCCATACCTTTATAACTTTATTTTCAGAAAAAACTGGTTCGGTTAAATAATCATAAGCTTTTTCGTTTGCTTCATTAAGCATATCTTTTATTTCTCTACTAGAAGATTCATTGTTTTCAATACCTTTTGCGATAACTACGCCGATTTTTGCGTCTGGGAATAGTTCGAAAAAGGATGAATCTGCGATAAATTTGGTCATAAAACCCTCCTTAATCTTTTCATTCATTATATTAATAAGTTAAAATTAAGTCAAATAAAGATACGTATTTGACAAACTTCTTAATGTAAATTTAACATTAAAAGAAGTAATATATAAGCATAAACACGAATTGTAAACTACAAAAGAAAGGAAAAGTTATGGCAAATAGAGAAGATAAGAGAAAGAAAGGCCTTCCATCATTTGTTAGTGCCTTGCTTGGAGCAATAGTTGGTGGTTTACTAGTGTATGTATTAACCACGACAATATCAGTAAAATCCAACAATCAAGATAAAGATGTAGCTAGCAATAAAGTAGAAGAAAATATCGATACAAAAGCTAATAAACAAAAAATAGAAATATCTGATGATCCATCAATGGAATCAGTAGT
>CABTWT010000205.1 GCA_902488555.1 uncultured Anaerococcus sp. | reverse complement strand
TCTTCTAACATGATATTCTTACCCTAAATCTTTATGTAAACAAAAAAAGACCCTATAATAGAGTCATTTTTTTACTAATTTTCACCATTTAAAAAATCTATGGCGTATTGGGCATATGTTCCTGCACCATTTGCAAGGGCAGATTCGTCGATATTGAATCTTTCATTATGATGTGGGTAGTCTGTGCCTAGTTCAGGATTTCTAGATCCTACAAATCCAAAACAACCTGGTTTATTTTCAAGATAGTAGGAGAAGTCTTCTCCTCCAGTTGTCTTTTGCATATTTTTAAGTATGTCTTTGCCAGCAAATTTTTCGATTGCATTTGTAGCTATAGATGAAGAAGCTTCATCGTTGATTGTTGGTCCTAGTATATATTGGTAATCAAGCTCGTATGTTGCACCATAAGCATCACATACACCTTTTATAACCCTTCTCATATCATCTTCTATTCTAGCGCCAATTTCTCTTGAGAAATATCTATTGGTACCCTCCATAGTAGCTTCGCCTGATATGATATTAAATCTATTGCCACTGTGGAAAGATCCAACAGTTACTGTTACTGAATCAAGTGGAGAGTAGTTTCTCGCTACTAATTGTTGTAGGTTTTGAATAACTGCAGCTCCTACTACTACCGCATCTACAGTTTCATTTGGCAAAGAACCGTGGCCAGATTTTCCCTTTATAGTAATGGTAAATCTATCAGCAGCTGCCATCCTATCGCCAGCTTCTACAGAAATTTTCCCTGTCTCTAGACCTGACCATATGTGAGATCCGTAGATATTATCAGTTTCTTCATACCAATTTCCTTGTCTTATCATATATTTGGCACCTAGACCAACTTCTTCAGCTGGTTGGAAAATCAAATATACCTTGCCACAAAGCTCATCTTTGACTTCGTTTAGAATCTTTGCAGCACCTAGTAGCATAGCCATATGGGAGTCGTGGCCACAAGCGTGCATCTTTCCTTCGTTTTTGGACTTATACTCGATTTCATTTTTCTCGCTAACATTTAGGGCATCTATGTCTGCTCTTAGGGCAACAGTTTTGCCTGGCTTGCCGCCTTCTATCAGGCCAATTACGCCAGTTTTTGGTTCTTCTTCTGGTATTTCATAAGGGATTCCCATTTTATCAAGCTCTTCTGCTATCCTTTTTGTAGTTTCAAACTCTTCAAAAGAAAGCTCAGGGTGCATATGGAAATATCTTCTCATTTCTACAATGTAATCTTCATTTTTACTAACTAATTCTTTTACGTTCATTTTTTCTCCTAATAATATATCTTATATAGCAGGGCTAAGCATAGGTGCTAGGATTCCTGCTAAAACAACAGATCCAATGGATACTGTAACAAAACCTGCTACTAACATTTTAGGCAAAATTTGTGATAATATCAACTCTCTATCTTCTTCCTTATCACTAACGCCCTTTGCAACTTCCTGGGAAACTACATAGGTTCCTGGAAAGCCAAATAGAGCTGATAGGCCAATTACAAAGGCCATCCAAGGTCTGATTTTTAGTATTTTGCCCACAATCATAGACATTATACCAATGCCTATAGTTCCTATGATCAAACAAATAGCTATAGGAACTAATATTTCCAATACATCTTGTGGACTAGCACCGGCAAGGCCACCGTAGATAACTGACATAAGGGCTCCCATCAAAAATCCAAATGAATTCCCTTTATTTAGGGGCTCTCTTTCTAAGAATCCAATTTCAGCAAAGATAATACCAAACAAAAGTGCCATTACGTTCTTGTCCACTCTTATCAAAGCATTTAAAATAAATACTCCCGTGTCAATTCCCTTAAGGGCGTTAGAAAGAACTGTCGCAACAAAGGCTATTAATATGGTTTTTGCCAAATAATAATTTGCTGTGGCGTATTTTTCTGGCAGATGAAAAAATGACTTTTTACTATTTTCTTCCACAGCCTTATCTTCATCAAAGACCTCTCCCGCCCTTTTTAGTTCTAAGATAGAATTAGCTTAGATCGGAAGAGCACACGTCTGA
>CABTWT010000204.1 GCA_902488555.1 uncultured Anaerococcus sp. | reverse complement strand
TAAAAGAAAGCCAGCTAAATGAAAATTGATTTAAGTAAGTTCGTAGAAATCAAAGAAAATGAATATACTATAACCAATGCCATATATTTTAAAGAAAATAATGAGTTAAAGCTTACTATAGAATCGAACCTCGACCATCTTGATGAAAGGCTTAGGCAAGCCTTAGACGAGTATTTTTCTTATGTGACACTCACAATTGAGTTTATAAAATTATCTCCAGCTGTGGAAGAAGATTTTGCTGGAAATGATATAACAGAAAATATAAATGAAGTAGAGGTCATAGAAGATCAGGACTTGAAAACAGAAGTTATTGAGCCTGTAGAAGAAACTGAAGTAGATAGTGATTCTTGTGAGAATCTCTTTAAGAAAAAAGAAGAAGAACTTAAGGCCCGCATAAGCCATGCTATTGACAATAGCAAGAAAGAGGAGAAAAAGCAAGAAGAGCCAGTTGACGGTTTAAATTTTGGTAGAAAGATTAGAGAAGATGTGATTCCTATTTCGGAAATTTATTCAAAAAAAGGCCTAAGGGTTTCTCTAATTGGTACTGTCTACGGCCTAGATGTCTTTCAAACCAAAAATAATTACTTTATTTATACCTTTGACTTAGAAGATGAAAGTGATGCTATAGCTTGTAAAATTTTTGCATCGGAAAAGACTAATCCTAAGCTTGCTGATCTTAAAGATGGGATAGCAATTCAAGTAGAGGGAGTACTAAACTACGACGACTATGCCCACGATGAGGTCTTCACTGCCAATTCTCTAATTCCTGCAACAATTTCAAAAAAAATAGACACAGCCATAGATAAGCGCATTGAGCTAGAAGTTCACAGCAAGATGACTAACCTTGATGGCTTTGTGGACAACGCTGACATTGTAAGAGTTTTAAATGATTGGAATTGGGATGCAATTGGCATCACAGATACAGCTACCCTCCAGGGCTTGCCAGACCTTTACGAAGCTATAAGTAAAACTGGCAAAAAGATGTTGCCGGGTGCTGAGCTTTTACTAGTAGAAGATGAGCTGAGAATACTTACCAATCTATCTAAAAAGCCTGTCCCACAAATTAAGGATATAAAAGACCAAGAATTCGTAGTATTTGACTTGGAAACTACAGGACTTTCTAGATTTGCTGATAAAATCACAGAAATTGGTGCAGTTAGAGTAGTTAATGGAGAGATTACAGAAATCTTTAATGAGCTAGTAAACCCAGAAAAGCTCATTCCAGACAAGGTCATAGAGTTAACAGGAATTACCAATGAAATGGTCATGGATAAGGATAAAATCGATGAGGTTTTACCAAGGTTTCTAGATTTTGCAGGAGATGCCATACTAGTTGGCCAAAACTCTGATTTCGATATCGGCTTTGTAAGAGAAAATGCTAAGAAGCTTGGTTATGACTTTTCTCCAATCTACATGGATACCCTACCAATGGCTCGTGCCCTATTTGACGATATGGCTAGGTTTTCACTTGATAAAATCGCTAGAAAACTAAACATACCAGCCTTTAACCACCACAGAGCAAGTGACGATGCTAGAGCAACTGCCCAAATTTTCATAAAGATGTTTGATATGATAATGAATCAAGATATTGATTTAGCTAATATCAATAATCTAGATACACATTATCCAAAGGCAAAGTTTGAAACATTTTCTGCCATAGTCTTTGCCAAAGACCAAGTTGGTTTGAAGAATCTTTACAAGCTAATTTCCAAATCAAGGATGGAAAATTTTGCCAACGAGGGCAAAACTCCTATTTCCCTGCTAAAGCAACACAGGGAAGGTTTGCTTGTGGGAAGCGGTGGTCATGGAGGGCTACTATTTAACTATCTTTTAAATGGATATCCACAAAGTAAGGTTGATAGTGCCATAAAACTTTTCGATTTTCTCCAAGTAGAGCCTCTTGAAATCTTTGCTGATGAAGTTAACAATGGCAAGATCAGAAGTTTTGACCAAGTAAAAGAGATAAATACAAGGATAATTAATCTTGCCAAAGAAAACGGAAAGCTAGC
>CABTWT010000203.1 GCA_902488555.1 uncultured Anaerococcus sp. | reverse complement strand
TATTAAATTTCATTGTAGATAACGAGTCCTCAGGCTACGCCTTGCGGCAATTCCATTGAGTGTCCTCTTCTGGCCGGACGGGCCAGTTATCTGGTTCAGTGTCGTTTACTTGTAACGACTTTATTAGTCTACTACTAAAAAATACTTTTGTCAAGACTTTTTTAATATATTTTCTAAAAATCTTTTTTATCATCTTCATTTCTTAGAAGCGACTTATAAGAGTATACACCCTTATACTTTGAATGTCAAATATTTTATCTTATTTTCTTTTTAATATATATTCTGCTGTCTTTATACCATCTATAGCTGATGACACTATGCCTCCTGCAAAGCCTGAACCTTCACCTATTACATATAAGTTTTCAATTCCCTCTGCTTTGTTTTCACCATCTCTTATCATCTTTATTGGCGCCGATGATCTTGTTTCTACTCCGGCTAGTATTGCATCGTCATCATTGAAACCTTTGATTTTCTTGCCCCAGTTTTCCACTGCTTCCATAATCATTGCTTCAATTGCTTGTGGATAAAGACCTCTTAGATTGCTATTTTGATAATAACCTTCTATGGATGGTTTTATATGTCCAAATTCATTTGTTATATTATTATTTTTATAATCTATAAATCGTTGAACAGGTACTTTGCCACTACCTAGCTTATATGCCTTGACTTCTATTTCTCTTTGAAATCTCATACCATCTAAGATATTTTTGCCGTAGACATCCTCGCCAACAGTTACTATTATTGCAGAGTTAGAATTTTCTCCATCTCTTGCGTGATAGCTCATTCCATTGACACAAAGTTCACCTTCTTCACTACTTGCATTTACTACATATCCTCCTGGGCACATACAAAATGTATAAGCTGATAAGCCCTTTTCTCTGTCATTGTAGGAAAGATTATATGAGGCAGCTGGCAAAGGATTATTATCTTTATCAGTTTCTTTTCCATTATACTGAGCATCATTAATAGTTTTTCTCTTGTGTTCAATTCTAAATCCAACGGCAAAATTTTTGTTCTCCATTTTTATTTTATCTGCTAACATCTCAAAACTATCTCTTGCTGAGTGTCCCAGCGCTAGGACATAGGATTCACTTGTTAATATATCACCATTGATGGTTAAATTACTTACTTTGCCATCATTTATATCTATATCATCCATATGGTGGGAGAATAGAAACTTGCCTCCATTACCTATGATTTCCTTACGCATATTGACAATTACATCTCTTAATAAATCTGTCCCAATGTGTGGCTTGGAATCTATTAGTATATCATCTGGTGCTCCATGTTTGTGAAATGTCTCAAGAACTAATCTAACCCTTGGGTCTTTGGATCTTGCGGTAAGTTTTCCGTCTGAATATGTTCCTGCTCCACCTTCTCCAAATTGAATATTACTTTCAGGATTGAGTTTGCCAGTTTTTTTGAAATTTTCAATAGTTTTTATCCTGTCTTCTATTGGCTCGCCTCGTTCTATTACTTTTACCTTTACTCCGTTTAAAGCTAAGATGTAAGCACAAAATAATCCAGCTGGTCCAGATCCAACTATGGCAACTTCTTTTGGTGGATTGTTAATTTCTATAGAAAAATCTTTATAGGCAAAGCTCTCAGCACCCTTTACCTTCTTAATTTCCTTATCTGGCAAATCTATATCTACTAAAACCTGGTAGTTAAATTTTATTCCCTTGCGAGAATCAATAGATTTTCTAAAGATTTCATATTCAAAATCTTTGAGTCTGATTAGTTTTGCAATTTTTGCCCTTAGCTTATCTTTGTTGTCTGATTCTAGAATAATATTTCTTATTATTATCATAATTCCTCATTAAAAAAGACCCCTAGAGGTCTTATATTTCAAATTGATTTTTGATTATCATCAAGTTGTGCCTTATCTCATCACTTAAGTCATCGAAGGTTAGCAATTCTTCAATATCTTCTTTTGCCTTGTTAATATTTCCTATAACTAAGTTGATTTGTATTTTGTTATAGGAAAGCCTTGGATCTGATGGATATTTTCCT
>CABTWT010000202.1 GCA_902488555.1 uncultured Anaerococcus sp. | reverse complement strand
ATTGCAATGATTGTTGAGGTTGCAGTTAGAAATCAAAGACAAAAACTTTTGGGTTATAATGCGGCACAAGAGTTAAATAATAAGTTAATTGCAAATATGAAAAAAGATACTGAAGAACACAGAAAAAAGTTAAAAAATAACAAAAATTAATTTCACAATAAAATTTTTTGATGAAGTTTGTTATTCTTGCAATGAGGATTTTATTGAGTTATAATAACTCATAGAGCGGAGTTCGTCCGTTTTAAATTAAACAATTTATTTATTTATATATAGGGGGTTAAATAAATGGCAAAACACATGAAAACCATGGATGGAAATACAGCCGCTGCTCACGTAGCTTATGCATTTTCAGATGTGGCAACTATTTATCCAATTACTCCATCATCACCAATGCCTGAAGCAATTGATGTTTGGGCAGCAGATGGACGTAAGAACTTATTCGGTGAAACTGTACAAGTAACTGAATTACAATCAGAAGGTGGAGCAGCTGGTTCAGTACACGGGGCTTTAGTTGCAGGGGCTTTGGCATCTACATTCACAGCATCACAAGGTTTATTGTTGATGGTTCCAAATATGTACAAGATTGCCGGAGAAAACTTACCTGGCGTATTCCACGTATCAGCAAGAGCTTTAGCATCACATGCGCTTAGCATTTTTGGTGACCACCAAGACGTTATGGCAGCAAGACAAACTGGTTTTGCATTGTTATGTTCAGGTTCAGTACAAGAAGTTATGGATTTAGCAGCAGTAGCTCACCTTTCTTCTATTAAAGGTAAAGTTCCATTCTTACATTTCTTCGATGGTTTCAGAACTAGTCACGAAATTCAAAAAATCGAAGTTATGGATTATGAAGACTTAGCTAAGATTGTTGATTGGGAAGCTATTGATGAATTCAGAAGAAATGCTTTAAATCCAGAAAACCCTAAGACTATGGGTACAGCTGAAAATCCAGACGTTTATTTCCAAGGTATGGAAGCATCTAATACATACTATGAAGATATCGTTGGTATCACTGAAGGCTATATCAATGAAATTAACAAGATTACAGGCAGAAACTACGGATTATTCAACTACTATGGTGCTGAAGATGCTGAAAATATTATAGTAGCTATGGGTTCAGTAACTGAAACTATTGAAGAAACTGTTGATTATTTAGTGTCTAAAGGAGAAAAAGTCGGAGTATTAAAAGTTCACTTATACAGACCATTCTCTAAAGAACATTTCTTAAATGCTATTCCAAAAACAGTTAAGAAGATCGCAGTTTTAGATAGAACTAAAGAAAAAGGTTCATTAGGAGAACCTCTATATCTTGATGTTAGAGATTGTTTCTACGATCATGAAAATAAACCAGTTATCGTTGGTGGTATCTACGGTTTAGGTTCAAAAGATACAACTCCAACTCACATTAACACAGTTTACGAAAACTTAAAACAAGATCAACCAAGAACACAATTTACTATCGGTATAGTAGATGATGTTACTAATAGATCATTAGAAGTAAAAGAAACTATAAACACTTCACCTGAAGGAACTATAAGATGTAAGTTCTGGGGATTCGGTTCTGACGGTACAGTAGGTGCTAACAAATCAGCTATCAAGATTATAGGTGATGGTACTGACATGTACGCTCAAGGTTACTTCGATTATGACTCTAAAAAATCTGGTGGGGTTACAATGTCTCACTTAAGATTTGGTAACAACCCAATTCACTCAACTTACCTTTTAGATGAATCTGATTTCATTTCTTGTTCAAAACAAGCTTATGTATATCAATACGATTTATTAAGAGGTTTAAGAAAAGGTGGTACATTCTTACTAAACTGTATCTGGAATGAAGAAGAATTAGACACTCACCTTCCAGGCAAATTAAAGAAATATATCGCTGAAAACGACATTAAATTCTACACAATCAACGCTTCTAAGATTGCAGCAGAAGTAGGATTAGGTGGAAGAACTAACATGATTATGCAAGCTGCATTCTTCAAATTATCTAAAGTATTACCTATAGATGAAGCTAT
>CABTWT010000201.1 GCA_902488555.1 uncultured Anaerococcus sp. | reverse complement strand
TGTAAAGGCATATAGCCTTCCTTGTATTGGATAACGTGGCCCAATTCGTGGGTGGCAACAGCAACAGACGCTATAGATGTATCTCTCATAGATTCTGGTGAAAGAGCTACTTCCTTAGTCGCCGGATTAAAATAATCTCCCATGGCATTATTTATTTGCTTGATTTTTATATCATTATAACCACGAGTATCTATGATGTAATCTGCAGCTTGTCTGCCTGTAATTTGTTTTTTCGTTTTTATCTTCGAATACTTGGCAAAAGCTTTTTGTACATTTGCCTGAGCTAACATACTTATAACTATGCCAATAAGTACTAAAATATATGTTCTATCAAATCCATAATAATAAGGCATAAAATTCCTCCTTAACTTTATTATAAATTATACCCTTTACCTTTAATAATTTAAATATAAAATTAATCTTTCTAATATTTTACAGCAATTTTACAACAAAGATTAGTTTTATTATGAAATATAGGGTATCAATTAAGCAAATATACTTAGGAGGAAAATTATGAGCCCAGGATGGATTATTTTAATAATTGTTATATTACTAGCTCTTATTGTAGTTGGTATTTATAATTCACTAGTTAAACAAAATGAAATGGTAGCAAATGCCATGAGCCAGATATCAGCCCAGCTTCAATCTAGGTGGGATGCTCTCAATAATCTTATAGATGCGACAAAAGATTATGCAAAATACGAGAGCGAAACTTTGGATAAAGTTACTAAAAACAGGACAGGAGTGAATAAAGATTCTAATCCAAGTGATGTAGCACGTGAAGAATCAGAATTCAAAAACGCCCTTACAAAGGTTTATGCTGTAGCAGAAAATTATCCAGAATTAAAAGCAAGTGAAGTTTATAGGTCAACTATGGATTCCATAAACAAATACGAAGACAACGTTCGTCATTCTCGTATGATTTATAACGACACAGTTACAAAATTCAACAGATATATCAAAAGCTTCCCACAAAATATTTTTTCAGGAATGTTTGGTTATAGCGAAAAAGCATATTTTGAAAACGAGGCAGAAACTAACCAAGTTCCACGTTGGAATAAATAATTAGTCCCTATAGGAGGCTAATAATGAAAAAACTTAGCAAAAAGCTAGCAAGGATTTTTATCCTTGCTCTAATATTATTCTTTCCTCATATTGCCCATGCTAATGAGCTTCACAGTATCGATATCAATGTTGAAATCGATCAAAATGGTATAGGCCATGTGAAAGAAACTTGGCATACTAATGAGGAAAATGAAGAAGCAACAGAAAAATACAAGGTAATATCTGATTTAGGAGATATAAAAATCAGAAATTTCAAAATAGAAAATGACGATGGTTCTTGGCAAGAAGTAAGCCCTTGGAATATCGACGCTAGCTTTGATGATAAGGCCAATAAGTACGGCATGGTAGAAGATGGCGGTAGGGTTGAACTTTGCTGGGGAATCACAAACTTCGGCGAAAACACCTACCATCTTTCCTACGATATCGATCCCCTTGTAGTAGGCTTAAACGACTACGATATGGTCTATTTTAGATTTATTAAAGAAAACTTAGACCCCCTACCAGATAAGATTTCCATTACTATCAAAGGACCAAATAGCTTTGACGATGAAGTTTTGATGTGGGGCTTTGGTTTTGAGGGCGATGTCCACAATGTAGATGGTGAAATCCTTGCAAAAAGTGATGGAGATGTCCAGTATGGTCAAGTTATGCTTCGCTTCCCAAAGGGAAGTTTTGATACATCCTACCATATAGACAAAGATTTTGATTTTTATGCAGATATGGCCCAGGAGGGTTCTGATTATGGAAGTGCAGATGATACTGGTGATTATGATGAGGATTATGAATATAGCGAATCTACACCCTTTAATCCTTTCTTCTTTTTCCTAAATGCCGCCTTATCTCTAATAGGGCCTATTATTGGATTTATATTTTTTGGCCTAGCTATTAAATCCTTAAAGGGATCTAGCGATTACAAGATAATCAATAAAAAAGTCCTAAAAAAAGCAAATAAGTTCAAAGAC
>CABTWT010000200.1 GCA_902488555.1 uncultured Anaerococcus sp. | reverse complement strand
TTTTGGTCGATCTTAAGGATGTTGGAATCACTTGTATTAATCACAGCATTTACAACATCGTATCTATAGCCTTCATCAATAAGCATATTTTTTAGTCTATCTTTGATAAAGTCTAGAGTTTTTTGCATGGTTTGATCGTAATCAAATGGTAGGCCATTTTTCTCTGTATAAACTATAAGAGCATCATTTACTAGGGCTTTTAGGTCTACATTTATGTTGTTTGCCAGGATGATATTGATAAGTCCAAGAGCTGCTCTTCTTAGGGCAAATGGGTCTTGGCTGCCTGTTACATATTTTTCTATGGCATAAAGACCTACTATTGAGTCCATCTTGTCAGCTAAGGATAGAACTATGCCTACCATTGATTCTGGTAAATCGTCATTTGCTGATTTTGGCTTGTACTGTTCTTCTATGGCATTTGCTACTCTTTGGTCCTCGCCAGAAGCTTTGGCGTAAATCTTGCCCATAGTTCCTTGTAATTCTGTAAACTCGATTACCATCTTTGTAACCAAGTCTGCTTTTGCAAGGTAGGATGCACGAGCTAGGTCTTCTTTGATGTCATCGCCAAGATTTAGTTCTTGTTGGAATTTCTCTGTTAATTCCACTAGCCTTTGGGTCTTTTGGTACATGGAACCCAAGCCTTCAAAGAATGTTAGATTTTTCAATTCTTCCACATATTCTTCTAGGTTTTTATTTGTATCTTGTTCGTAGAAGAACTTGGCGTCTTCAAGCCTTGCCACCAATACTTTTTTGTTTCCCTCTACTACATTTTCGCTGTGGTTGTTATCACCATTTCTTACTAGCATAAAGTATGGCATGAGGTTTTTGTTTTCATCAAGCATTGGGAAGTATCTTTGGTGGTCTTTCATTGGTGTTACTATGACTTCTTTTGGAAGTGATAGGTATTTGTGGTCTATATCGCCAATGAGGACTGTTGGATATTCTACTATGTTTATAACTTCATCTAGTAGGGCTTCATCTTTCATATATTCCCCACCCTTTTCCATGTCGTGCTTGTTTAGGCCACGGAGGATGATGTCTCTTCTTTCCTTGTAAGGAAGGATTACATAGTTTTCTTTTAATGATTTCTCATAATTTTCGATTTTATCTATTACAATGTGGTCAGATCCAAGACTTCTGTGTCCTTTTGTGACATTGGATACTCTTATGCCTTCTGCATCAAAGTCTAGGACCTCATCATCTAGGATAGATACAAAATATCTGATTGGCCTTGCCCATCTGATTGACTTGCCACCCCAGCGCATGGACCTATTAAATGAAATAGATTTTACAAGGTCATATACATTTTCTTTGAGAACATCTGCCACTGATTTGCTCTCTTCTTCTTTTTCTATGAAGATATAGTCAGATCCATTATAGTCTTTTACTATAACATCAGAAAGCTCTGCCTTTTGTCCCCTAAGAAAGCCCAATAGAGGCTTGCTTGGTTCGCCATTTTCGTCATAGGCAATCTTTGCACTAGGACCTTTGACTGAAATCTTCTCACTAGACTCATTTGCATTTACATTTTCTATAAATATGGCAAATCTTCTAGGAGTTGATTCTACCCTTACTTGATCGTAAGTAAGTTTGTTTTCGTCTAATAATTTTTCAAATTTTTCCTTTAATTGACTCTTTGTCTTGTCAATATAATCTGAAGGTATCTCTTCTACACCGATTTCTAATAAGTATCTACTCATCATTATCCTTTCTTAGAAGAGGGTATCCTTGCTCTTCTCTAATTTGTAAATATCTCTCTGCAACCTTACTACTTACATCACGAACTCTCTTGATGTAGTGGCTTCTTTCAGATACTGAAATTGCTCCCTTTGCATCGAGTGTGTTAAAGGTGTGGCTAGTTTTTAGTACATTGTCGTAGGCTGGATATATCAAACCTAGGTCAATGAGTCTATTGGCTTCTTTTTCGTAAATATCAAATAAATTCATCAAAAGATCGCTGTCAGCATCTTCAAATGAATATTTTGAATTTTCATACTCTGCTTGTTTGAAGACATCACCATAGGTCAAGTTCTCTGACCATTTGATGTC
>CABTWT010000199.1 GCA_902488555.1 uncultured Anaerococcus sp. | reverse complement strand
TTTTGCAATCTGCTCTTGAGTCATCTTATGATCCTTGGATAGTTTTTGGTAAGCCTGTGCTTCTTCAAGAGCTTTAAGGTCTTCCCTTTGAATGTTTTCCACTAGTGATAAGACATCTACATCTTTTTGCTCAAATTCTTTTATAATAGCATCTATTGATTCTAAACCAGCAAGCTGGCTAGCTCTATACCTACGTTCGCCAGCAAGAATTTCATAGTGGTCAGATTTTTTAGTCACTACAATTGGATTTAATAATCCATATTCTTTGATGGATGAAGCAAGATCATTTAGTGAATCATCATCAAATGACTTTCTTGGTTGGTTGTCACGTGCTTTTATTTTATCTAATGGGATACTTGTAATTGATCTTGTTTCCTCAGATGACTTGTTTTCAACAATGTTATCTGATGCATCATCAGATTTTTTCTTGTAATTAAATACTGGTTTTACTTCCTCATTGTTATTTTCTGGAATCAAAGAATTAAGACCACGTCCTAGGGCTCTTCTATTACTCATTTACACTCTCACTTTCGTTAATTTCATTAGCTAGGCTCTGGTAGGCATAAGCACCTGGTGAATTTATGTCGTATTCAATGGTTGACAAACCATGACTAGGCGCTTCAGCTAGCCTTGGATTTCTAGGTATCATCACCTTAAATACCTTGTCTTTAAAATAGGACTTTACTTCTTCTACAACTTCATATGATAGGTAGGTTCTCTTATCAAACATTGTCAACAAGACACCTTCAATTTCAAGGTCAGTATTAAGTTGCTTCTTTACAAGGTTATATGTGTTCATCAATTCAGAAATTCCTTCAAGGGCATAATATTCAGCCTGTACAGGGATTACAATTGAATTACTAGCAACTAGTGCATTTATTGAAAGAAGACCTAGGGAAGGAGGACAGTCGATTATAACATAATCATAACCTTCTACCTCTGCAAGCAATCCCTTTAGTTGTTGGGTTCGTTCTATTGGATCTAGGGCTACCAATTCAACCTCAAGACCAGAAAGAGCTGCTTCTGAAGGAATAATGTCTACACCTGATTTTGTATGACTTATGTATTCATTAATATCGATAATTTCATAAGGTTCATTATCTGCTAAATCATCTTTGTCTCTTTCTTCATTAATAGAATCACCTTCTACTACTTGAACATTTTCTTGATCATCATCTTCTTCACCATTTACTTCATCGTTTTCTACATCATTTTCTTCTTCATTTATTTGCTCATTTTCTCCCTCATCCACCTCTTCTTCATTGGCGTAAAATAAGTCATATAAAGAATTTTCTATATTATACTTATCTAGACCTAAACCAGAAGTTGTATTTGCTTGTGGATCAATGTCTACTACTAAGACTTTTTTTGATAAGTTTACTAGGGCTACTGCTAGGTTTACAACTGTGGTTGTCTTTCCAACTCCTCCCTTCTGATTAAATACTGATATTACTTTCATATACACCTCTCATAATTAATATTGCCATGTCTATGGCATGATTTTTTGTTCTAAGTCTTACTCTGTTCCTATCGCCATTAAATTGTAAGTGTTTTATATACTTCTTACCTTTATATAAGATACCTAAATAAACTTCCCCTGTATGGGCATAGCCTGAAGTGGCAATATATAGGTCACTTTGGCTGATTTGGTATAGGCCATCTAACATTTGGACTAAGACTTCTTCACTTACTACATCATACTTCTTAATTGTTTCACATGAAACATTTAATAGTTTTTCTTTTGCTTGGTTAGAATATACTATATAAGATTCTTTAAGTACATCACTTGCACCAGGGATATCGATTATTGATGAAGCAATGAGGCCACCTGTTACAGACTCTGCTGTTGATATACATTCTTCTCTTTCTTTGAGCAAATTAATTAGCACTTCTTCTTTTCTTATATCTTCACAGGTTATTAAGTAGGGAGATAGATTTGCTTTAACTATTTCTATGCCTTTTTTTATTTGCCTATCTACTTCTGCTTCACACTTATCTTTGGCCGTGATTCTTAATACTGGTCCTTGGCTAGTTATATATGGACTAATGGTTGG
>CABTWT010000198.1 GCA_902488555.1 uncultured Anaerococcus sp. | reverse complement strand
ATAAATGGCTTAAATAGTTCTAGAGCCATTTCTTGAGGTAGACCACATTGGTTAAACTTAAGGTCTGGGCCAACTACGATTACTGAACGACCTGAATAGTCTACACGCTTACCAAGTAAGTTTTGACGGAAACGCCCAGATTTACCCTTTAGTAGGTCTGATAGAGACTTCATATTTCTGTTTGATGCTCCTGTTACAGCTCGTCCTCTACGACCATTGTCAATTAGGGCATCGACAGCTTCTTGGAGCATTCTCTTTTCGTTACGAACGATAATTTCTGGTGCTCCTATATCAAGAAGTCTTTTTAGTCTGTTATTTCTGTTGATTACACGTCTGTATAGATCGTTTAAGTCGCTTGTTGCAAATCTACCACCTTCAAGTTGTACCATTGGTCTAAGTTCTGGTGGCATAACTGGAAGTACATCTAGGATCATCCATTCTGGACGGTTGCCACTTGTCATAAAGGCATCTACAACTTCTAGACGTCTAGAAATTCTAACTTTCTTTTGGCCTGTGGCATCTTCCAATTCCTTCATTAGGTTTTCATATTCTTTTTCTAGGTCAATGTTTGCTAGAAGTTCTCTGACAGCTTCAGCTCCCATTGCAGCCCTAAATTCTGTATCATCTGGGAATTTTTCTAAAGTATCTTGGTATTCACTTTCTGTGATATCTTGTTTTACCATTAGGTCTGTGGAACCAGGGTTGATTACTACATATGATGCAAAATATAGAATTTTTTCTAGTATTCTCGGGCTCATATCCAAGAGTAGACCCATCTTTGATGGGATACCTTTGAAGTACCATATATGAGAAACTGGAGCGGCAAGTTCTATGTGACCCATTCTTTCACGACGAACTTTTGCCTTGGTTACTTCAACCCCACATTTTTCACAAACTATTCCCTTGTAGCGGATTCTCTTGTATTTACCACAAGAACATTCATAATCTTTTGTTGGTCCAAAGATTTTTTCACAAAATAGACCATCTTTTTCTGGCTTAAGGGTTCTATAATTGATTGTCTCTGGTTTTTTAACTTCACCATGAGACCAGGATCTGATTTTTTCAGGGGATGCGATTTTCATCCTCATCCCATCAAAAGTTTGTATTTCGCTCATAAATCTCCCTATTCTATTTCCTCAATACTAAATCCTTCGTTTTCAGAATCTTCATATAAGTTTTCAAATTCTTTTTCTATTAATAAGTCATCTGAAGATTCAAGGTTTTCTTCATCGCTGGCTTTTACAGCATCTTCATTTGCTACTTTTTCAGTATTTTGACTTAATAATTTACTTTGGGATTTAATCTTTGATGCATCTATTTTATCAACTTGACTGAACCTATCTTGTTCGTCAACATTTTCTTTTATTTCTATAACTGATCCATCATTATCAAGCAATTCAACATCCAAGGCTAGTGATTGTAGTTCTTTTACTAGTACTTTGAATGATTCTGGTGTGCCTGGTTCTGGGATGTTTTCACCTTTTACTATGGCTTCGTAAGTTTTTACACGGCCTGTAACATCGTCTGATTTAACAGTTAGGATTTCTTGTAGGGTATGGCTTGCACCATAGGCTTCTAGGGCCCACACCTCCATTTCACCAAATCTTTGACCACCAAATTGTGCCTTACCACCAAGAGGTTGTTGGGTTACAAGTGAGTATGGTCCAATTGACCTAGCGTGGATCTTCTCTTCAACCATGTGGTGAAGTTTTAGCATGTACATGACACCTACAGTTACAGGGTTTTCAAAGGCTTCTCCTGTACGACCATCACGAAGCTCGATTTTGCCTGTTTTGTTGATGTATGGAGCCTTAAGTGCTGCTTCTTCAAGAGCATCTTCTATTTCTGTATCCATTGCCCCATCAAATACTGGTGTTGCAACTTTCCAGCCCATAGTCCTTGCAGCAAGACCCATGTGTACTTCTAGTACTTGTCCAAGGTTCATACGGCTTGGGATACCTAGTGGGTTTAGGCAGATTTGTACTGGTGTACCATCTGGAAGAAAAGGCATATCTTCTCTTGGTAATATACGAGAAACAACACCCTTGTTACCGTGGGGACCGCACATCTTATCCCCAACCATGATCTTACGTTTGGTTGCTACATAAACTCTTATTACTTTT
>CABTWT010000197.1 GCA_902488555.1 uncultured Anaerococcus sp. | reverse complement strand
TTTTTCCTATGACAATAGGGCTACTTACTTCATTGGTTTTTTACTAACAGATATCATAACAGGAATATTAATTCTTGTAGGCTACTCCAACAAAAATCTTGATGAAGGCAAAGTAATCCCACGCCTAAGTGAGTATTCCTATGGCATGTATGTATTCCACTGGCCAGCTTTTGTAATCATTTCAAGCAAAATATCCGGCACATGGGGACTAGTTCTATCAATACTTGTAACAATATTTTTGGTTTTGTTTAATTATCACATCTTTGAACCGATTTTTGCGGGCAAAGATATCAAGCCTATAAGTGATAAAATCAAGACTCCAAAGGTCAGCTATAATAAATACCAAGGCTTGATCCATTTTGGCCTTGTCTTTATGGTCCTACTAAGCTTTAGCCTAGCTTATACCATATCTGATGCTTCAGATGATATGGTAAGCCTTGAAAAATCAATCCTTCAAGAATCTATCAAACAGGATATAGATAAAATCTATATGGATAGGAAGAAAGTACAAGAGATCATAGATAAGGATAACGATAGAATAAATAGCCTTGCAGGAGAGCAAACTATTACAGTTATTGGAGATAGCGTGCTTTTGGGCAATAGGGAAATGCTCCAAGAAAATATTCCTGGCCTATATGTAAATGCAGAAGGAAGCAGACTACTTGAAAGTACTCCAGACCTATTAAA
The DNA here is from genome assembly GCA_902488555.1 of uncultured Anaerococcus sp. The sequence continues at coordinate 1,445 of CABTWT010000197.1, read as the reverse complement.
GCAAATGGAAAATGATGGTAATCTAGGTTCTATAGTAGTCATTGCTATGGGTACAAATGCCGTAGAAGATCCGGAAAAGAGCCTAGAAGAGATTGTTAAGAGTCTGCCAGAGGGCAAGAGATTAATATTTGTAACTTGCTACGATAATAGGTATGAACAACCTCACAGGGTATCAGTTGCTATGGAGAAAGTCGCACCAAAATATAAGTTCGTAACTTTAATGCCATGGGAAAAAGAAGCTATGGCCCATCCAGAATACTATGCCGGTACAGATGGTGTACACTTTTATGGAGTAATGGATGCCTATGATGCCTACCTTAAGATGTTAAATGAAGCAATAAGAGAATCTTTGAAAAATCCAGCAAAAGGAGAATAAAATGTATTTTTTCGTAAATGATTATAATGATATTGGAAGAGATGAGATCCTAGATGCCCTAGTAAAGGCAAAAGATGAGCACAACACAGGCTATGGTTTTGACAAGCACTGTCAAAATGCTAGGGCTTTGATGAGAAAAGCCTTGGCAAATGACGACCTTGACATCCACTTCATACCTGGTGGAACAGGTGCAAATGTTGTAGGCCTTGCATGTGGTCTAAAGCAAGAAGAATCAATCCTTGCAGTAACAACTGGCCATATAGAAGGTCACGAAGCAGGATCTATTGAGGCAACAGGACTAAAAATAGAAACTATAAAATCAGAAGATGGAAAACTATCTCGTAAACTCCTAGAAGAAAAATATTCTCACTATGATAATGAATATATGACCGTTCCAAGAAAGGTCTATATATCAAATACAACAGAACTTGGAGAAGTTTATACAAAGAAGGAGCTTAGCGAAATCTATAATTTTTGCAAGGAAAATGGCCTCTATCTTTTCATGGATGGAGCAAGGCTTGCCCACGCTCTTGTAAGCGAAAAGTGTGATTATAGCCTAAAAGACTTGGCTAATCTTTGTGATATATTCTATCTTGGCGGAACCAAAAATGGCTTTTTATATGCAGAAGCTCTTGTAATTGTAAATGATGATTTGAAAAAGCATTTTATAAACCTACAAAAGCAAAAAGCTCAACTTATGGCTAAAAGTTTTATCCCTGGGATAATGTTTGAAACAGTATTTGGCAAAGAAGACGGCTACCTAGAAGGAGCTAGGATTGCCTACCAGATGGCAAAAGACCTTGCAGATGGCATAAGAAAAAAAGGCTACGACCTTGCCTATCCATTCGAATCAAACCAAGTATTTGTAAAGCTTAGCACAGAGGGACTTAAAAATTGGCAAAACATAGCCCAATTTGAAACCATGGGCGAAATTGATGGCAAGACCATAGCAAGACTTGTCACAACTTATAGGACAAGTAGATCTGATATAGAAGGATTTTTATCCCAAATATAAAAAATTCCCGGAAATGTAAGGTGACCCCAAAAAGTTGGACTTAACATCAGACAT
>CABTWT010000196.1 GCA_902488555.1 uncultured Anaerococcus sp. | reverse complement strand
TTCTGTTTACTGATAAGAAAATTCTTTTTGGCATAATTACTGTTGGTCTTTTTGGATTTTTCTATTATCAAAATTCTATTCACAATGTAGCAGATAATATGACTATCGTTACCTTTGTTATGGGAATCTCTTTGCTTGCGCTTGAGATTTTTATTCCTAGTTTTGGCGTTATTGGTATCATTGGAGCGATTTTGACTGTCTATTCTGTGATGGATAGCTATGAAAATAGCCAAACTGGAATAGCTGTTTTGGTTTTATCGGCCCTTGCTATCATTCTAACTGTGACTATTTATGTTAAGTTAGGTTTTTCTAATAATCTTTTTGACTCTTTTATTTTAAAGAATGAAAATTCAGCTCAAAGAGGCTATAATAGCAAAAAAGATTATAGTGATTTGATAGGCAAGTCTGGCAGATCTAAGACTATTCTTAGACCGACAGGTAGGGTTGAGATTGATGGTATATCCTATGATGCAAAGAGTGATAGCGATTTTATCGCAAAAGAAAAAGATGTTGAGGTTACTGGCATTCGTGATGGCCACATAATAGTAAAGGAGAAAATATGGACTTTATAATACCAGCAGCAATTATAATAATCGTACTAATAGTATTTTTCACAATGGTTCCAGTGGGACTTTGGATTACAGCTAGATTTTCTGGAGTTAATATTTCTATGGCAAGTCTTGTTGCTATGCGTTTTAGAAGGCTAAATCCTAATCTAATTGTAAATGCCCTTATCAAATCCCACCAAGCAGGTATACCAATTAGAACAGAAGATTTGGAAAGTCACTATCTTGCTGGAGGTAATATCAACCAAGTTGTCGATGCCCTTATAGCAGCAGAACGTGCCAACATAGACCTAACTTTTGAACAAGCAGCAGCAATTGACCTTGCTGGTCGTAATGTTTTTGAAGCGGTACAAGTTTCTGTAACACCAAAGGTTATCAATACACCAGTGATTGCAGCGGTAGCAAAAAATGGTATTGAAGTAAAGGTTATTGCAAAAGTAACAGTTCGTGCCAATATCGATAGACTTGTCGGTGGTGCAGGTGAGGAAACAATCATAGCCCGTGTAGGTGAAGGTATTGTAACAACAGTAGGTTCTGCAGATTCTCACGCTCAAGTTTTGGAAAACCCAGACAATATTTCCCAAACAGTTCTACTAAAGGGTCTTGATTCAGGTACTGCTTATGAAATCTTATCAATAGATATAGCAGATGTGGATGTTGGACGTAACGTTGGTGCAGAACTTCAACGTGACCAAGCTGAAGCTGACAAGAACATTGCCCAAGCCAAGGCCGAAGAACGTCGTGCCCAAGCTATTGCCCTTGAACAAGAAAATAAGGCTAAGGTTGTGGAAGCAGAAGCAAGAATACCAGAAGCTATTGCAAAAGCCTTTGAAGAAGGCAATCTTGGTATCATGGACTATTACAATATGAGAAATGTTAATGCGGATACAAAAATGCGTGAAAGCCTATCAGATGTAGATTCTGGTGATTTTGATGTCTAGGGAAAACAATAAGAAAAACACATATAAATCCTTTGATGATTGGCTAAATTCTGCCATGAAATCAATCAATGAATTTAAAGAAGAAATTGAAAGAGAGCTTGAAGAAGAGGAAAATAAGAAAAAATCCTTAGAATCCTCTGGCAAAAAGACTGTATATAGAAGGTTTTCTGACAATGCCGACCTAAAAGAGCTTTTCCCAAGACCACAAAAGTCTAATCCTAGCCAAACTATAATGGATAAAAAATCCCACGAGGGCAAAGTTAATCCAAAGGGAAGTATTAGTGGAAGTCCTATCATGGGTAATGAAGGAGATCCAGTAAATCCAGAGCTTAGAAAGAGACTTGAAGAAAAAAGAAGAGCTGAAAGAAATGCAGCAAGAAAAAAAGAAGATGAGTATTCTATAGAAAGCTACAAGAGAAAATCTGTCAAAAAGGCTGAAAAGAAAGCTCAAATATCTTCCTTCAAAAAGTCTTTGAAAAACAAAGGGACATTTAGAAAGGCAATACTTGCCTCAGAAATCCTAGGCCCTCCTCTTTCTAAAAGAAATAATCATTAAAAAAGGTATAATAGAAAGACAAGAAAGCAATCGGAGGGATTGATATTAATAGAAGTATTAAGATAGATAATCAAAATGAT
>CABTWT010000195.1 GCA_902488555.1 uncultured Anaerococcus sp. | reverse complement strand
TCACCACGAGCTATAGTTACGTAGTTGTGGATGCCTATCCATTGGAACTTGTTTTGGTTTTGTGGATCCATATTTGTAAACGAAATCAAAACCGCGGTTATAATTGGTACCATTACTATGAAAATAATCACCAGTAAAGGTAGGATTGTGATAATGTATGGGAATCCATCAGTGCGCATAAACTTGCGTGTTTCAAACCAATTGTTTGGTCTGATTCCTAGCATTTCAGCTTTTTCAGTTTTTCTAGCATCTTTAAAGGCAGATACATAGATGAAAATTGAAATTAGGACAAAGACTACAGCCAAAATACCTTCAATCATAAATAGTATGGACCTATCAAGCCTACGTCCACCTTGGGCAAGGCTAATAAGACCAGATATACCCTCGCCTTGGTAATTGCCATAACCTAGAGCGTATGGGATAGCTATTAGGTAGATGAACAAGGTCCCTAGGAAAAATAAGAGGGCTTTTTGCCACTGGCCATTTAATAATTGTCCAAGACCTGGTATAGGAAGACCTACTATAGACCTCCATGCCGATTTCTTTTCTGTTTCGACAGGAGTCCTACGTCTTACTTCTGCTATGTCTGAATCAAGGATTTTCATTGAATTCTTGAAGTCTTGTTTTATCTTATAATTTATTGCTTTAATCTCTTCTTCTAGAGATTTTTTTGGATTTTTAAACTCGGCTGCCAGAGAAGAGTCCTCAAAGCGTTTTTTGTATTTTTCTTTTTCACTCTTGTAAGCTTTCTTTGAGATTAGTCCCTTGTCAAAGGATTCTTTGAGATTGGCTAAATCTTTGTCGTATTTCTCCTTAATAAGGCCTTTGTCTTTTTCAACTTCTGCCTGGGCTTTTTTGATCTCATCATCACTTAGATCTTTAAGCCTTGTGCTTTTAGCTTCTAGTTGGTTTTTTAGGGCCAAATCGTGCTTTATAATCTCTGGAATTTCTTTGATATATAAATTTGCTTCCTTGTATTTTAGCTCTGCTTCATATGATAGGTCTTTGTTTTCTTCATAAAAGCTAAGCATCTTGTTTGCTATGTGATGTTTTTTGTTAAGATCTGCAAATTTCTTATCGGTTTGATGAGTATTTGCCCACTCATCTGCTTCTTTGCTAGCTAAATCTAAGAGTTCTTTTTCTTTTTTTTCATATTGGCTTAGCTTTTTGATGTAGGGGTGGGAGTTTTTATCGGGATTTTTGCCAGCAATTTTATCTATGATGTACTGGTCTTTCCTTGGATAAAGGTTGCCACGGTCATCAGCCAATTCTTTTTGGTATGCCATAAGCTAGTCGGTCCTTTCTTTTTTTACTATCACTATAAATAAAATTATATTTAAGATAATGACTAAATAATAAGTTATAGAGTTTAACCTAAATTGAAATAATGTATGCATAAGTGATATAAATGTTGAAAAACAAAAAAATATCTTGTATATCTGGTTTATGCGAATTCTATCGATAGTAAAAAATGTGTATAGGGATATTATCATTGGATTTATTATAGCAAGTATCATGTTAAATAATACTAAATTTATATACTGGCTATAGGATAAGTCCTTGTAAACTTTGCTATAGTCAGTATAAAAATTGATATCTTTGGCATAAAAAAGCGCCTCAAATGACGCTACTACTATTATTGCCAGCGATACTGCCATAATTTTCTTTAAGAAGACTTGGTCTTCTTTTTTTCTTCTTGCTTTCATAAATGTAAGAAAAAGGCCAATTGCTTGGCCCCTTTTTCCTATCTTTAATTGAAGTTTGCCATCATTGATTCAAATGATGATTTTAGTTGGTTGTAAGCTTCTTCTTCGTTTGCAGGTTTTGTTGAGTTCCAAGATAGAACAGCGTTCTTGTATGTGTCCCAAACATCTCCCCATTCTCTAAATAGAGGTCTTGCTGGTGAGTTGTTGTAAGATTCGATTGTAGCTGAGATAATCTCTTTATCAGAATCTGGAAGATCGCTTTCTTCATATGTTTTAGCTTCAACATTTTCTAGAATTTTGCCTGTAGCTTTGAATAGGTCTACTGCGTATTCTGGGTTAACTATTTCTTTGATCATTTCTTCTGCTATAGCTGTTTTTGCTTCATCGCCTTCGATACGAGCATTCATTGATAGTCCCCATCCACCTTGCCAGTGAGCTAGTGGTTTGCCAGCT
>CABTWT010000194.1 GCA_902488555.1 uncultured Anaerococcus sp. | reverse complement strand
TTACCTTCTTGGATGGTAAATTCCATATCTTGCATATCTTGGTAGTGGTCTTCAAGTTTTTTAGCAGTTGCAGCAAATTCTTCGTAAACTTCTGGCATTGCTTTTTCTAGGGTGTGGATTTCTTGTGGTGTTCTAACACCTGCAACAACGTCTTCGCCTTGAGCGTTGATTAGGTATTCACCAAATAGTTGGTTTTCACCTGTAGCTGGGTTTCTTGAGAATGCTACACCTGTACCAGATGTATCGCCCATATTACCATAAACCATGGTTTGAACGTTAACAGCTGTACCCATTGCATCATCGATGTCATTTAATTTTCTATAAAGGATAGCACGTTCGTTACCCCAAGATCTAAATACAGCTGATATTGCAAGGTCTAGTTGTTCTCTAGGTTCTTGTGGGAAATCTTCGCCTTTTAATTCTTTATATTTTGCCTTGTATTCTTCAACTAATTCTTTAAGATCATTGCTATCAAGTTCTGTATCAAGTTCTACGCCTTTTGCATTCTTCTTAGCTGTAAGAAGTTTTTCAAAGTTATTTTTGTCAAGTTCCATTGCTACGTCAGCAAACATTTGGATAAAACGTCTGTATGAGTCGTAAGCAAATCTTTCGTTATCAGTTTTTTTAGCAAGACCGATAACAGCTTGGTCGTTTAAGCCTAAGTTAAGAATTGTATCCATCATACCTGGCATGGAAATTGGTGCACCACTTCTTACTGAAACTAATAGTGGATCTTCAGTTGAACCAAATGTTTTTTCGTTGGCAGCTTCTAGGTCTTTGATGTGGTTTGTTACTTCTTCGTTTAAGCTTTCCCATAAAGCTTTATCTTCTTTGTAAAATCTTGTACAAGCTTCTGTTGTGATGGTAAATCCGTATGGAACAGGTATACCTAAATTGGTCATTTCAGCCAAGTTAGCACCCTTACCACCAAGTAAGGCTCTCATTTCCTTGTTACCTTCATTAAAATTATAAACAAATTTATCAGCCATATTATCTCCTTTCAATTAATAACTTTTTCAATATTACTGATGATATAATCTGAAGTTTCTTCTATTGATTGATTGGTTACATCTATGATTTTACAATCCAAATCTCTCATTATTTCTTCAGCATAGGCTAGTTCTTTTTTGATGTATTCTTCGTCACTATAAGTTGAGCTTTTTGATAAATGCATAACATTTAGTCTAGCTTCTCTAATTTGAGCCAATCTATTATAATCCATGGTTAAGCCAAAGATTTTTCTAGAATCAATATCAAAAAGTTCCTTTGGAACCTTAGAGTTTAAAACAAGCGGAACGTTGGAAACTTTGTAGCCTATACTAGCAAGATATACTGAAAGTGGGGTCTTAGATGATCTTGAAACTCCAACTATACAAATATCACAATATTCTAGCCCTCTAAAATCTTTTCCATCGTCATATTTGATAGCAAAATCAATAGCATCAATTCTTTTTGAACTATGAAACATCTTATCATCTTCCAAATATTCCTCATTACTAGGGTTAATACCTAGATAATTGCTGATTTTATTTAGCGAGTAGGATGTAAAGTCGATTGATAAGATAGAATAGTCCTTGCAGAATTCTTTTAGGGCTTTGTTATGGCCTGGGTTGTTTAGAGAATTAAAAATAATCTTTAAACCTCGATCTTTGCCAACATCTTCGAGTATATTTCTAAGAGCGTTTTCATCATGGATATTTATATATAAGTTTTCTTTATAAGTAACATTAAATTTTTCCATAGCATTTCTGGATAGTTGAGTAATACCTACCCCATCTGTATCGGAAATAATGTAAACAAATAATTCCATAAATTTCACCTTTCTCTAACCCTATTGATATTATAACACAAAATCAAAATATGAAAACAATTGCTGGTAAAAAAATTAACAAATACTATAAAATAGAATTTTATGCATGGATTTTATATGTTTATTTTTGCAAATATTTTCATAGAAGTGAAAGTTTTTGACAAAAAAGATAAATGAAATATAATATTTTTAGTTAATAGGAAATATTAAAAGAGGAGTAGAAGGCAAGATTTTTAAGAGAGAAGATGGTTGGTGCAAATCTTTAAATTGACCCTTTGAAGGTTGCTTTTATTCATATTTCATGTGGCACGCATAAGTGCATAAGAGAGTCTTTTTTTAAAAAGAAATTTAGGTG
>CABTWT010000193.1 GCA_902488555.1 uncultured Anaerococcus sp. | reverse complement strand
GCTATGAAGTTACTTGGGAAAATATTTACTAATGTATCCATGATTGAAACTTCATTTGTCATTTCAAAAGTTAAATCACTAGTTGAAATAACCGGGAAAAATTTCTTAAAAATATTTGCCAAACCTAGACCGATAACAATGGCACAAGCTGTGGTTAAGAAATAGTAAATAACTGTAAATCCACCAACTTCGCCAACTTTTCTGATATCTTTCATGGAAATTATTCCGCCGATAATAGAAAACAAAACAATAGGAGTAACAATAAATTTGAGTAGATTAAGAAAAATATCTCCAAACGGCTTAATATATGTAGATAAAAATTCAGCCTGACTTTGCATTAGCAAACCCACTATAATGGATAATACCAGTGCAATAAAGATGTTTCTAGCAAGAGAATTTTTCTTGCCTTGTTTTTTTTCTGTCATAGTTCATCCTTCCTTTACTATCAAATTATTAGTATTTTATCGCAAATATCTATTTTGTAAAGTTTTTAAAAAAATTTGACAAATTTTCTTTGCTGTTATAAAATATCGAAGATTTGAGATAAAATATGGAGGTCATATGCAAAAGAAAAAAATTTATAAGGTTAATGAGGATGTACCTGCAAAATTACTAGTCCCTCTTGCTCTCCAACATACCTTTGCTATGTTTGGAGCATCAGTTTTGGTTCCAATATTATTTGGGATTAATCCTGGGATTGTACTTTTGATGAATGGAATTGGAACGCTATTATTTATATTGATTACCAAGGGAAAAGCTCCTGCCTATCTAGGATCTTCTTTCGCTTTTCTTGCACCTGGAATTGCCATTATCAATTCTCAAGGTTTTGAATATGCCCAAGGCGCCTTTGTAGCTGTAGGGATTCTTGGTTGTTTACTTTCCTATATAATCTATAAAAAAGGAACTGATTGGATTGATATAGTTTTGCCACCAGCTGCCATGGGTGCTGTTGTTGCTCTAATCGGTTTTGAACTTGCCGGAAATACAATTTCTGGTGGATCAATAGGGGCAAATATTATGACTGATACAGTAGCAGCGACTGATTGGCTTGTGTTTTTGGTAACTCTTCTTACTGCTATACTTGGATCTATTATGTTTAAGGGATTCTTGTCAACTATACCAATATTGATTGCAATTATTGTCGGCTATATAGTAGCTTATTTCAACGGTCAAGTTGACCTTACACCAGTTAGAGAAGCGCAAATTTTTACTATCCCAACTTTCCAGTTAGCAAAATTCTCTCCTGAAGCCATATTTGCCATGCTACCAGTCCTATTGGTTATTGCAGCAGAGCATATCAGCCACCAAGTTGTAACAAGCAACATCATTGGCCAAGATTTGATTAAGGATCCTGGTCTTCATAGGTCGATATTCGCAGATAACTTTTCAACCGCCATCTCTGGCCTAATAGGTGGAGTTCCAACAACAACTTATGGTGAAAACATAGGAGTTATGGCTATCACAGGAGTTTATTCGGTGAAAGTCATTGGAGGGGCTGCGATTATATCAATACTTATGGCCTTCATAGGACCTCTTTCTGCACTAATATCAACCATTCCAGGTAATGTCATCGGTGGAGTAACCTTCTTGCTATATGGAATGATTGGCACAAGTGGCATTAGGTTATTAGTAGACCAAAAAGTCGACTACTCAAAGTCTGACAATCTAATCTTAACAAGCGTGATATTTATAGCAGGCCTTTCTGGCTTATCCATCCAATTTGGATCAATAGAGCTATCAGGCATGGTTTTATCATCAGTAATAGCTGTAATACTTTCACTAATGATTCACTTAATCAAAAAATTTGGTCTATCAAACTTAGAATAAAAAAATAAGGAGTTCTTGTAAAAAACAAGACTCCTTTTTATTTTTGATATATTAGATTTTTTATAAATTATTTTGTCTATTTTATTAATTCTGAAGAATTTTCTTCTTGATTCTGATTGTAATATCTGCTGTAGACTAATGACTTCTCTTTGGATTTTTTGATTAGATAGATAGTTACTATAGTCAAAACTATCGTAGTTGCCAAGCCTCCTTCAATACCAAATGCTCCACCAGTTAAACTTGGATTTCCTAATAACTTAGAGATGAAAATAGTATTTTTGCTATTGACTATGCCACTTACTGAAATACCAAAAATATTACCTTGGGCAAAGTTCCAAAAACTATGGGCT
>CABTWT010000192.1 GCA_902488555.1 uncultured Anaerococcus sp. | reverse complement strand
GACCACCTGATGGCACTACTCTATTTAGTGTTGCATCAATTAATCTTTTTTCATCTCCTTGAGGGTATTTTGTAGCAAGTTTTACTACCTTTAACTCTGGCATATTAGTTGCTTTATTTGCATAATCCTTAAGATAAGCTGCTATAACTTCATAAGCTTTTGCCTTATTATCTTCAATTGCTATGATTCCCTCTTTAGCTCCAGCTGCAGTAACTAAGATCTCTAGACCTTTTACTATTGCTTCTGGTCTATTTTTTAATATGTAATCATCACAGGTAACATATGGTTCGCATTCTGCACCATTTACTATAACTGTGTCTACAGCTTTTGCCGGTGTGTATTTGATATGAGTTGGGAATGCTGCTCCACCCATGCCAACTATTCCAGCTTCTTTTATCTTTGCTACTATTTCTTCTTTTTGTAAGCTGATATTCTCATTTAATATGTACTCTTTTTCTTGATCATATCCCTCAGTATTAATCACTACTGCTTGTGAGTTTTTACCTGAGGCAGTTTGGATATCGATAATATCACTTACAACACCTGCTACTGATGAGTGGATATTTGCTGAGAAATTACCAACAGCTTGGCCGATTAAATCGCCAATTGCCACTTCATCTTTTTTGTTAACCAAACATTTGCTAGGGGCGCCTATGTGTTGAGTCAATGGAATAACCACAGTTTTTGGTACTTCCAATTTTAATAAATCACTATTTTCAGATAGTTCTTTATACTCGTCTATATGTACACCCTTTTTAAATGTTAAAACATCTTGGGCCATAAAAATCTCCTTTTTATTTTCTTTCATTAACTATTATAAATTAGTTTTAATTATTGAGCAACTAATTAGGCAATATCATCTAAAATATTGCCCAAAAAAGTCATAAAATTATTATATGCTAGCTGCCCCAAATCCGACAATTCAAGGTTAGTTGGGAGTCCATCCTTGTAAAAAGTCTTGTAAACTTCATAATTTGCCATAACCTTTGTCACATATTGTCTAGTCTCATCAAAAGGTATCTTTGAGATATCTGGATTTTCTTTATCAAGAATTCCTTGATCTATCCATTTGTCGACATTTCCTACCCCACCATTGTAGGCAGCAAGGGCTAATTCCTTATTGTTATAATAATTATATAGATAATTGTAATAGCCAACACCAAGTTTTAAGTTGTAATCAATGTCATTTAGCTTATCTGGATAGTAGTCCTCTCCTATCACTTCTGCTGAGTGCTTGGCAGTTTCATCTAATAACTGCATCAAACCTTTGGCTCCTTGGTGAGATTGTGCATCATTATCAAAATCCGACTCAACTTTTACAATAGAAGCTGTAAGCAAAGGATCAACATTGTATTTATTTGAATACTCATTTATCTGATCTTGATAATTTATCTGAGTTCTAGATGTTTGGTAGGCAATCACCCCATAGCTTACTGCCACTAGGGTAAGGATTGTCAGAAGAATAAATCCTAAGACTTTTCCTATAAATTTTAAAACTTTCATAATAAATCCTTTTTTTCCAAAACAATTTTTAATTCTTTAATCAAATCTGCTACAGAACCGCTGTTGTCAAAAACTACATCGCTTTGCTCTTGCATTTGAATTTGCTCTTTTTGTTTTTCTATCTTTTCTTTGGCATAGGATGAATCTATATTATCTCGATCCATCAACCTTTCCACTTGAGTATCGTGATTTGCAGTAACTAGCCAAACTTCATCACAAGCAAATTTCTCTTTCATTTGAAAATATAGAGGAATTTCTACAAAAACCACTTTTTCATCCAGGCTATCAATAGTTTTCTCTAGCTCATTAATAATGTTTTTGTGAGTTAATTGATTTAATTCCAACAATTTATCCTCATCAGAAAAAATAATTTTAGCTAACTTTTTTTTATCCAACTTATCACCATCAAAGGCCTGGACAAAGGAGGGTGAATTCTTGATAGCCTGGTAATTTATACCACCAATTTTTAGCAAGTGCTTATTGATTTCATCAGCTGATAGGACTGTAAAGCCCAAATCGGCTAATAACCTTGATAAGGTAGACTTGCCAGAGGCTATAGTCCCTGTAATTACTACTTTACTTGGATTCATACATACTTTCTCCAGTATCTATATCTACTAATAATGGTACAGGAAGTTTTGCAGCAGCTTCCATAGATTCTCTTAATATTTCTATAGCCT
>CABTWT010000191.1 GCA_902488555.1 uncultured Anaerococcus sp. | reverse complement strand
GTCTTCCGATCTTTAAGGAAAATATTTATCCTGTAGCAAATATAATTGATATATCTACCTTAAAAAATATTAAAAAGGCTAAAAAGTCTGGACAAATGGAATGTCAGTTAATAGTTTTCCCAGAACCTGTAGAAGATAGTGATTTTGTGCCCTATTATCCTCAAACTTTATTGGCTGTAGATAAGAGAAGTGGTGAAGCAATTAGTACAGACCCTGTGGAAGACTACACTAAGAATCCAAATGAGATTGCAAATAGTTTTTTTGAAATGTTATTAAATCTAGATTTAATCCCAGAAGTAATCAATGTACCAGACCAAAGAACCTTTAATCTACTTAAAGAAATTTGTGCTAGTAGTAATATTATAATATTGGTCAAAGATAATTTAATAGATTTAGATGAAGTAAAAAATGAATTGTTTGACTATCTAGATTCACAGTTGCCAGATGAGACTTATGATTCTGATGTAATTAGTGATGATGAGGTGTTGCAAATGCTAGATATGATGGAATATATGGCAAATGAAGGAATTGCGCCTCCACAAGAATTAATAGATTTATTAGTCGACGGGGTTAAAACTGGTATTTTAGATAATAATTTGAGTAAGAAGATTATGCAAACGTTAAATAAAATATTATAAAAGAGGATTTATGAAATTACACAAAGGAAATTTATTTTGGCCCTCAAATACAGAGGATATTTCCTTAGAAATCCACAACAATTTTGAGACTAATAAGGATGTACTTGTAGTAGGTTCAGGTATGTCTGGTGCCTTGTCAGCTTATGAACTTTCTAAAGCTGGATATAAGGTGACAATGATAGAAGAAAATAGAATTGCAAGTGGATCTTCATCTGCAAATACGGGCTTAATACAATATATGTCTGACCAAGGGGTCAAGAAATTTGCAGAGCAAATCGGAAAAGATGCTGCAATAAGATTTTATAATCAATCAAAAGAAGCTGTGAATGATTTGATTGCAATAAATGAAGAATTGATTAGTGATAAAGAAGATGATTTTAAAACAGAAAATAGCTTGATACTTGCAACAGAGATGAAGAAAGCATCTGATGTCCAAGGAGAAACAAAGATGCAAAAAGAAATTGGTTATGATGTTAAATATTTAAACTATGACCAGCTTGCTGATTACAATTTAAAAGCATATGGTGGCCTATTATGTGGACCAGATATTAACCTAAATCCATATGCTTTTGTACTTCGTTTACTAAAAACTGCTGTTGATAATTATAATTTAGAAATTGTAGAGGGTGTAAAATTTTTAAAATGTGAGAAGATAAATGATGAAAACATTGTTAGCCTTGAAATAGGTGGACAGGAAATAAATAAATCTTACAAGAAGATTGTAATTGCAACGGGTTACAATCCACCTGATCAATTTAAGAAAAATCTTAAGAATGTTGAAATTTATAAAACCTACGTATCAGTTACTAACAAAGTAGAAGATAAAGGCTACGAAGATTTATTAGTTTGGGAAGTAAAGGATGCCTATACCTACTTTAAGAAAACTTTTGACAATAGACTTATGATTGGTGGTTTTGACGAAAAATCTGATACGATAAAAAATAAGGATGTGGGAAAGAGAGATAAAGACCTAGAAAAAAGTGCTAATTCTATGCTTGTAGAAAAATACAATATAGAAACTAACTACTCCTACACAGCTCTTTTTGGTATAAGCAAGGACAACTTACCATACATGGGCATAGATCCAGAAAATGATGATATTTTTGTAATATGTGGGGTAGGTGGAAATGGTACTGTTTACTCGAAAATAGGAGCAACAATGGCAACAAAGTGGATAAAGGGTGAGTCTTTGGAAGAGTATGAGACATATAGACTTGGAAGATGAAAATGGAAGAAATAAATTATCAAACATTTGATACTGAACTGATAAATCAAGTGTTAAGTATCTATGAAAAAAACGGACGGACAGCCTATCTTGATGATGTAGAAAAACTAAAAAGATCATTTGAAAATTCAATATATGTACTTGGAGCATTTGACGATGAATTACTTGCTGGATTTATCAGATGTGTAGGTGATGGTGAACATATAGTCTTTATCCAGGATTTAATTGTAGATTCTGATTACCATAGGCAAGGAATAGGTAAAAAACTATATAGCTTAGCCTCTAATCACTTCAAAGATGTACGAACATTTTTTCTAATAACTGATGCT
>CABTWT010000190.1 GCA_902488555.1 uncultured Anaerococcus sp. | reverse complement strand
TGGCCTAATCTTTGTAGTTTTTCTTTCATAACTACCTCCTCATAAAATATTAATAATGTTAAATAATTACCATTACTTCTTTATATTATCATAATTTGAGCTATTTTTAAATAATTTATTTGACAAATTAGTGTACTCCTATAAGAATATAATCCAAAAATTTCACTTTAAGCTTATATAAAATCTCTCCTAGCAAGAAAGTTATAAGGATTGCCATAACTGTTACTATCAGAGGACTTGCATCAACTATGCTTGCCAATAAGATATAGTTTAGCTTGTAAGGATAGATATAGGCAAAGGTCAAATACTTGGCAAAATTCCTTGTGCCCACTTCCTTATCTCCCTTTAAGATGATATATGTTAGGATGAAGAGCGAAAAATATATGCCTAGGTAGAAATTTTTGCTGTATACCAAGTATACTTCTCCAACAAATAGGATAATTGCCAAGGGGTAGAGAAATTTATTTATTGATTTAGCTGGATTAATCCTAGTTGCCAAAACATAAAAGGCAAAGTAGACCAAGAGGTCTTTGTAGTAAAAGTCAAAGGGAATATAATTGGTATTGTGCATAGCAAGGTAGAGTAAAAGACCTAAAAAACTTATAAGGCTTGTAATATTGGTTCCAAATATCCTAGATAGGACAAGCTCTATGATAAAAAATACAAAGACAACAAAAATTACATCAAAGAAATTTATTATAAGGTAGCTTATATCTGTCAATAAATATTTGCTAAATTTCACATCAAATCCCTTGTTATAAAATATTATGAAAGTTCCATAAACTAATAGGGGTATGGCTAACATAAACACTTTTTTTGTATCGGCAAAGGAAATATTATAGGCCAGATAGGCTATGATATAGCAATTGATGAGCATAGTAAGAACATTTATATTCACTTTTATTTGATTTGCAAAAAATGGCGCAAGATATGATATTATCAAAAGAAATAGGGCAAGGCCATCTGCAAGTTTGATTTTATATGTATTCATATGATAATGATATCACGATTTTAATATTTAGGCTATTTCTTATGGTATAATTAAAATTAGCGAGGGATTTATGGCAAGAAATTATAGTACAAATCGCAGAAGAAGTCACACTCCTCCAAGAAGAAGAAGGATGTCAGTATTACCATATTTGTTATTAGCAATATTAATACTAGGAATTTTTTCTGCAATTTATTATTTTATAAATTTTAATGTAGATAAGAATGTTGAAAAATTGGAAAAGGCTATCAAGACTTATGATGTGACATATCTTGAGGAAAAGACAGATCGTTTGCCAATTATCTTGGATGTCCTAAGGAAGTCATATTCTGATGATTCGGTCAAACAAGAGGAATTTTATGATGGAAACTTCTCAAATCTAGACCTTGAAGTAATAGAGGTGACTAACAAATCAAAGGGCAAAGAAGTAAGGCTAAATGTCAAAAACGTCAACTACATAGATATATATGATAGTGTCGAGGGAGATGAAGATCAGACCGTAGTCCACAACAATTATGTCAAAAAACTCCTTACCCCAAGTAAGGATAGGACTGTCATGGAAGCCAATATATTTTTGGAAAGAACCATAAAAGGCTACAGAGTTTATGAAACTAGGGATTTTATCAATGCAATACTAGGTGGTGCTCTTGAATATGCGGATGATCTACCAAAGATAGAAAAAAATGCCGAAAGTGATAATGAGGATACTAGCAAGGGAAATTAGATTTTCCTTAAAAGAAAGGAAGTCAAATGCTAAAAGACAACTTTTCTATAGAGCAAACCAGAAAGACACTAAAAAAGACCAACCCAGTTTCAACAGTTGTGATTTTATTTTTGCTAATGCAAGTACCAGGGGTCATATTCGCACCCCTGTTTTCCTATCTGTTTTTAGGAAATGATAATTCAGATTATTTTCTGCTCTTTAACTTGTTTCTGACCATATTTGTAGCCTTACTAGGATATCTATTTGCAAGAAAATATCAAAAGAGAAACAAGGAGAGTTTGGGTCTTGTAAAAAATTCTAAAAATTATCTAAAGGGCATAGTTTCAGGTCTTTTGATGATATTATCGGTAGTCTTGCTCTTAAAGATATCTGGATTTGCTAAATTTACCACAAATATTTCCCAAGTATCATGGCCGATTTTTGTGATTTTTATCCTTGGATGGATCATCCAAGGTTTTGAAGAAGAGCTAATCACAAGGTCAATTCTGATGAATTATTTCGCTGTTA
>CABTWT010000189.1 GCA_902488555.1 uncultured Anaerococcus sp. | reverse complement strand
TAAATAGCAGGAAAGCGTTATACAATAATAGCTAAAAGGAGGCAAAATGAAGTTTTTTTTGGACACTGCAAATGTAGATGAAATCAAAAGAGTTAATGATTTGGGGCTTTGTGATGGGGTTACTACTAATCCTTCTTTAATTAACAAAGAGGGTAGAGATTTTAAGGAAGTTGTTAGCGAGATCTCAAAGATAGTTGATGGGCCTGTTTCTGCTGAAGTTACTTGCTATGACTATGAAGGAATGGTTGACCAAGCCCGTGATTTGGCTAAGTGGTCTGATAATATTGTTGTTAAGATTCCTATGACAGAGGGTGGTCTTAAGGCTATACACACCTTATCAAAGGAAGGTATTAAGACAAATTGTACATTGATATTTTCCCTTTCTCAAGGAATTATGGCTATGAAGGCTGGAGCAACATATATTTCTCCATTTATGGGAAGAATCGATGATATGGGAGAAAACGGTGCAGAACTTGTTGCTTCCCTTCGTGATGTGATTGATATATATGGCTACGAATCAGAAATAATCGCAGCAAGCATCAGACATATCAACCATCTAGAAGAAGCTGCTCTAGCAGGTTCACACATAGCAACTATTCCAGGTTCATTATTTGAGAAATTATGGACTCATCCATTGACCACAGCAGGCATAGATGCCTTTGTCAAAGATTGGGAAAAATTTGAAGCTAGAAATAAATAGAAACAAAAGAGGATGAGACTTGCTCTCATCCTTATTCTATATTGGCAGCCTTTACACCAAAGGCTTTTAAGATTGCTTTGGTTGTGGTTTTTGTGAAGAATTCCACCAAAGGCCCCATGATTAGAACATTTAGTATGGTTCCGATGCCAAGGGCAGCCTTGCCTATGAATCCAACTATGACACTGATTGTATCTGTGAGTATTCTTGCTTTGCCTAGGCTTATATTTGCTTTTCTTTTGTTAATGGTTATGAAGAGGGAATCATATGCTGATACACCTATATCAGTGCTTGCATAAAGTGAAACGTTCATAGCCATGACCATGGTAGCAAGGATTAGTATTACAATCTTTGATGCGAATGTGGGATTGGTATATATATTCGCAAAAACATTGGCAGAGTAATCTGCTACAGGCCCTATTAATATCAAATTGATGAGAGTTCCCCAACCAATCATAGACCTATTTAAGAAAAATATAAAAATTAGTATTAGTGTATTTATAATTGGGTAGACAATCCTAAATGGAGCGTTAGCTATATTGCAAACGCCTAGGACAAATGATGTGAATGGATCAACTCCAAGGGCAAGGATTCTCATAATCCCGATAGTTACAGCAATCATGAAGGTACCGATTATAGATATTACAATTCTTTTGAGCAAATCTTTTGTTTTAGGCGACATAATATTCTCCTTTTTGTCAGATGTTATTAGTATATCACAAAAGCTATCGATTTGCTCTTATAAAAACGAAATTTATCGGTATGATTATATTAGTTACACTTTTAGTTTTTTAAGGAGTTTACATGTTTAATAAAAATGATGATAGAGCGGTAAGTGCTATCCGTGCACTTTCCATTGCACAAATTGAAAAAGCAAACAGTGGTCACCCTGGCCTTCCTATGGGAGCAGCTCCAATGGCCTATGTTTTGTGGAACAAATTTTTGAAGGCCAATCCAAAGAATTCTACATGGTTTGATCGCGACAGATTTGTCTTATCAGCTGGCCATGGTTCAGCTATGCTTTATTCTTTGCTTCACCTTGCAGGCTATGATGTAAGCCTAGATGACCTCAAGGACTTTAGGCAACTTAATGCAAAGACTGCGGGCCACCCAGAACGTGGACATATTGATGGTGTTGAGGTAACAACAGGACCTCTTGGCCAAGGTATAGCCCAAGCTGTTGGCCTTGCTATTGCTGAAAAACACCTGGCAGCCCTATACAATAAGGAAGATGCCCAAATCATAGACCACAACACCTATGCACTTTGTGGTGACGGGGACCTTATGGAAGGTATCTCCTACGAAGCAATGAGTTTGGCAGGGCACTTGAATCTATCAAAATTAATACTTCTATATGATTCAAATGATGTTTGCCTAGACGGAGCAACAAGCACGTCTTTCTCTGATGATATGAAAAAACGTGCCGAAGCCCTAAATTGGAACTACCTACTTGTAGAAAATGGTAGAGATTTAGAAGAAATCTATAAAGCCATTGATAGTGCCAAAACAAATGCCAACGGAC
>CABTWT010000188.1 GCA_902488555.1 uncultured Anaerococcus sp. | reverse complement strand
TTCTTTCTCTTTTTCTTCCTCCAAATTTACAACCTTAGGAGCTTGTTTTTCCTCAACTTGCCCACAAGCTGTAAGGATCGAAATCGAAAGTAATCCTACTAATATTTTATTTTTTTGTCTAAATATTTTTTCAATCATGCTATCATTATATTATTTAAAAATACACAATCAACGCATACATTTTGTAAGTCTTTGTAGATCTTTATGATATAATTAAATTGTCTCCGAAAGGAGGTGATTTACATGGAGATATTCCTCTTTCTATTGGAAAATTTTATTTTTCCCTTGTTGGTAGCTATTATAGCTAGTCTCATAGTCTATAAATGCGAAGACAAGTAAACAAAAAGACAGTAGTTGCCGCTACTGTCTTTTTTTGATTCTCATGGAGAATTCTTCCTCTATCTTCATCCTTGAAAAATCAAGGGCTTTTTTGGGCTCAAGAGGTGGCTTCTCTTACCATTATTATATTGCTAAAGATGCAATTTTCAACTAAGCTAGTTATTATTTATTTAGTCTTTTTTATAAAAAACAAAATAAAAACAGTAGTTCGCAGCTACTGTCTTTTTTGATTCTCATGGAGAATCGTATTCTACCTTCTTCCTTGATAACTCAAGGGCTTTTTTGACTCAAGAGGTGGCTTCTCTTACCGTCATTATATTGCCAAAGAAACAATTTTCAAATGAAGCTAATTATTTACCCTTGGAGCATTCTTTATCAAAACTAGCAAAATAAAAAACAGTAGTTACCGCTACTGTCTTTTTGTGATTCTAATGGAGAATCTTCCTTTACATTCATCCTTGATAACTCAAGGGCTTTTTTGGGGTCAAGAGGTGGCTTCTCTTACCGTCATTATATTGCCAAAGAAGCATTTTTCAAATAAAGCTAATTATTTACCTCTTGAAGTAATTCTTTGACTACAAATCCTGTCTGTCCTTGGTATTCTAACTTGACCCAAGTCTTGCCATTTTGTTCAATCTCTTCAAGACCTGTAATCTCTGTACCAGGGTCAATCACAGCTATGATATTGTCAGCATCCGTATTAGCTTCAGATCTCATATTTACGCCATTTTCAACCCTATATTTCTTTGCATTATTGCCAGGGTTGTTATTTGCTTGTTGATTATTATCTTCCGCCTTATTATTGTCTTCAGCTTTATCATCTGCTGGCTTTTCTTCTTTTTTCTCCTCTTTTGCCTTATCTTCATTTTTAGATTTATCTTTGTCAGCATCGGATTCCTTAGAATCATCAGCCTTGTCAAAGACTGAATCTACCTTCACATTTTTACTCTCATAATGTTCTTCTTCTTTGTTACAAGAAGTCAATGCGAATAAAATAATTGCAGAATAAATAAATTTCCTTATTCTCATCTTTTTCTCCAAAAATTAAATATGCCTTTTTTCTTTGTCTTATCAGGTCTAATGATTTTGTCATAGTCACTAGAAATAAAGTCATTGTCAATCACTTTTTGTGGGTTGATAGTTGAAAGCTTATAAAATTTCTCCTTAGAGATTATCTTTTCTATCTCATCCTTATAGGCCGAAATATCTGGACTCCTCCACTCTGATTGATGGGCATCTGTACCTATGATATGAACCATATTTCTTTGTAAAAGTTCCCTAGTAGTGTCAGCATGTGACTTTATAGATGCGTAGTTGATTTGAACCAAAGCTCCAGCTTTGATGAAATCCTCAAGCCATTCTATGTGGTCTTCCACGTATGGATATCTTTCCGCGTGGGCTATGATTGGGATATATCCTTCCAATTGCATATTGTAAAAAAGGTCCTTGAGAAAATTTGGCCTATTTACGAAAGATAGCTCACAAAGTACATACTTTGAACCATTCAAGGTTAAGAGTTCGCCCGATTTTAGTTTCTTTATCATATCAAGTTCAACTTGGATCTCATGGCCAGGATATATTTTGAAATCTAGACCTTGCTTGGATATTTCTTCATTTAAGATCTCAACTTTTTCTTTGATTTCCCCAGCATCTACCATATACCTAGACCTATCATAGTGACTTGTGGCTATGATTTGGTCAAAGCCCGCCTTTTGGTAGAGCTTAACCATCTTTAAACTTTCATCAATGTCTCTGGCTCCGTCATCTACCCCATAGACTATATGATTGTGTATATCTATCATATTAATAGTATTTTCCGTACTTGCTCTTCTTTAGATGAGCGTGGGTCAAAACCATACCTAGAATATTTGCATCTACCCTCTTTA
>CABTWT010000187.1 GCA_902488555.1 uncultured Anaerococcus sp. | reverse complement strand
GACTACGATAGGAAAGATAAGGATGGCAATTTAAGAGATCTTCACATAGAAAAATCTATAGAAGCTATCAAGCTCAATGATATTGATAATAAAACAGAAACAAGTGTCGATGGAGACCTAAGACTTACAAAGCTTACCGATAATGAATTTTTCCAAGTAAGAAAATATGAAATAGAAGGCAATAAAAGCTTTAATCGTGATAGCGACTATCTGATAGAGGCAATAATCGATGGGGCTGGGGAACTAATAGTAGATGGTGAAACATATCAAATCAAAAAGGGAGACTTTTTCATATTGACAAATTTGGTTTCCTCATATGAATTTGCTGGCGACTTGACTATTGTCGAATCAAATGTAGTTAACAATAATTAAACTCTTATTAATACTCTTAATAGGAGTTTCTTTTTTTGTAAATTATGAAAATGTTTACATATTTAGCAGTTTTTTATATATATTTTGTGAAAATTTCTCTCTAAATAAATGAAAACGTTGCTATATTTCCTAATATGTATTAAAATTAGAGTGTTAGAAGAGAATAGAAATATTTAGTATACTTTTAAAAGATTTCATATAAATTGTTAAGGAGGGAAAATTGGCAACATTAAATTTGAAAAATGTAGATAAAATCTATCCAAATGGCGTTCAAGCTGTTTTTGATTTTAATCTAGATATTGCCGATAGAGAATTTATAGTATTCGTTGGCCCATCAGGTTGTGGTAAGTCCACAACACTTCGTATGATTGCTGGCCTTGAAGAAATATCTGCTGGTGAACTATACATAGATGGCAAGCTAATGAACGATGTTAGCCCAAAAGATAGAAACATAGCTATGGTATTTCAAAATTATGCCTTATATCCTCATATGAGTGTTTATGAAAATATGGCCTTTGGTCTAAAACTTCAGAAAAAGGATAAAAAAGACATAGATGAAAAGGTAAAAAGAGCAGCAAAGATGCTCCAACTAGAAGAATACCTAGATAGAAAACCAGCGGCCCTATCTGGTGGTCAAAGACAGAGGGTAGCCCTAGGACGTGCTATAGTTCGTGAAGCAGAAATATTCTTGATGGACGAACCACTAAGTAACCTAGATGCGAAACTCCGTGGACAAATGAGAACCGAAATTGCTCGTATCCACGACCAATTGGATACAACAACTATTTATGTAACTCACGACCAAACAGAAGCCATGTCCATGGCTAGCCGTATCGTAGTTATGAAAGATGGTTATATCCAACAAGTAGGAAGTCCAGAAGAAATTTATGACAATCCAGCAAATGTATTTGTTGCAAACTTTATCGGTGCTCCTCCAATGAACTTCTTTAGTGGAAAGCTTGAAGATGGTCAATTGAAACTTGGTAGAAACAATATAGAAATTTCTGAACACACCAAAGATATTCTAAAGACTTATGAGAATTCTAACCATGAATTAATTATAGGTATCAGACCAGAAGCATTTTCTTTAAATAATATTGACAATTCAGACAACTATATCGAAGCTAAGGTTATCAATATAGAAATGCTTGGCGATGAAACAATAATCTATGCAGAAGATAGGGAAAGCAGCATATCTATTGAAGAAGAAGGTAACAATAAAGTAGCTATCAAAGTCCAAGGCAAATGCAAGGGCATTGAAACTGGCGATATGATAAAGCTATTTGTTAACTTCGATGATATTCATTTATTTGATAGCAAAACACAGATGAGAATAAATTAATGGAATCATTTACTAGAGGGCTTTATAGAATTGGTGAAGTCATAATCTATGCAATAGTGAGCTTTTTTTATAGCGGACTTATACTTTTGCCAATATTTGCTGTAGATCTTCTGGTAGAAGGTTCGATAAGTTCATATATTATCATCTTCATACCTCTAGTTGGTCTTTTAGGCTTTGCCTTAGAAAGACAAGCAGTATCATTTACGGCAGCTTTTGTAAGTGACAAGAAAGTCTACCTACCTTATTTTAAGGAAGTATTTAACAAAGACTGGCTTTCAAAATACGGACTTTATACTCTATTATTTGCCCTTTATTACTATGCAAATGGATCATTGAGTATTATTGGACAGACTAGCGCTGTTTTTGGAATTTTGAGAATTATTCTTATGTATTTTTATAGGGGGATAATTTTTTATACTATATTACAAACATCTCACCGCCAATATGTTGGGATAATAACTAGCATAAAAAACTCACTGATACTTACTTACAAATATTTTATTTTTACTATT
>CABTWT010000186.1 GCA_902488555.1 uncultured Anaerococcus sp. | reverse complement strand
TGCTGCTGTCAATTTTTTGATGTTTTTCATAATTGTCTCCTTAAAGCTCATTAGCTTTGATAATTATTCTCAAAATCCTTTCCTTAGTAAATTACCCACTTATTTTACTTTTTAATCGTTTATATCATAGAAGCCTTTCTTGTATGAAGATAGGGCAAGCCTTATGGTTATAACGCTTATGACTACTAGTAAAATGCTTATTATTATCCAGCCAATATAAGGAGTATTAGCAAAAGCTTTACTCAATAATACATTTAATAGGGCTATTAACCCTATAAATATCATTGATAAAAAGTAGTAAAGAAGCTCCTTGACCCCTCCCTTGGTGATTTCTTCAGGCTTGGTCCAATTTGTCTTTATATTTTTGCTTCCAGTGTAGAGCGCATAGCTATTTGCTAGTATTGAACCCAGACCCATTCCTACAAAGAGTAGAATTCCATTAAATATCCCAAATTTGACAGTGAGGATAAATAGTATGGTAAGTACTAGGTTAAAGGCAAGACTTATCAAGCTAGCTGCAAGTAGCCTTGCCCTAAAATGTTTTTTGTAGTCTATAGGTAGACTTTGGAATAGATAGAAGCTCTTGTGTTCACGGGATAGGGCAGTGTTAGCAAAGCCAGAGTTTGACCAAATCATTAGAGCTAACAAAAATCCTATGAGGAAAATCCAAAATCTTATTTCAGGGTCAGCAAAAGAAAAGTTGCTAACATCTTTTCTTATTTGTGAACCCATTTTTGCACCCATAGTTCCAAAAATAATAAACATAGGTATGGTTGCTGCTAGGAAAACCACGTTGGAAAATAAGGTTTTTATATCTCTTTTAAATATTGCAGAAACTTGGGACCCAGCCTTAAGGTTAACCCTAGAAAGATTTTCTTCTCCCTTATTTTTATGGTTTTTAGAAGACTCTTTGCCAAGGCTATCATAGTAGTTTTTGTCTGCAAATTTATAAAGTCCATAGCCTATCAAGGCTGATGAGGCTAGAAATACCAAAGTATAGATTATATTATTAAGAAGATCTCCACCTACGGCCTTGCCAAAAAGTTTGGATGTGAAAAACACATTTGAAATGCCCTCTATTTGTTCAATAGCCATAGATATAGCTTGTCCGGTTTCTCTTGCAGAAGATCCATTGTCATTTAACATAGGGTAGGCATAAAATACTCCCAATATAGCAAAAAGTATTACATAACCAATAGTCTTTACAAGTTTCCTATGCTCTCCAACATTGGTAAATCTCATAAGGATTAAAATTAAAAATGTCAACAGCGCATAGGTCGTAAAAATTAGGTTAAAGAAATTTACTAAGGCAAATACCAATACTTTTAGAGAAAGGCCTCTATTGATAAAATAAATAATAAAAGTTATCAGCAAAAATAACAAATAATCTACAAATGAAAGCACATCTCCCAATACTTTGCCAATAAAGACTTGGCCTTGTTTTAAGGGTAGGGTTTTGTAGATATTTATTTTTTTGTCAGAAAATATATTGGATATGATTTGAGGCAGGTGAAAAACCAAGATAGTTAGGCTTACCATTATGCCAAAATAAGTAAAATACATGGTATCCCCATCAGGCTCAGCAAGAAATATCTTGCCCACAACAAACATAATAAGATAGGAAAAATATGCCATGAATGCATATCCAAACAAAAGGGTTATCAGCCTTAAAAAATGGTTTTTGGGCAAATTTGCAATTTTTTTGTTTTTAAAAAAAGGAAAGAATGATTCCCAGAAGGCATATCTTGCTATAGTTTTTATATTATTCATCAGTAAGCTCCAAGAATACTGCTTCTAGGTTTTCCTTGTGGTTGGATTGGTTTTTGATCTCGTCAAAAGTTCCCAAGGCAATGATTTTGCCCTTATTGATGATGGCAATCCTATCGCAAAGTTCTTGGGCCACACTCATCACGTGGGTTGAAAAGAAGATTGATTTGCCATCTTTGGCCCTTTGCCTTAGGATATTTTTCAAATTGTAGGCACTTTTGGCATCAAGTCCTACCATTGGTTCGTCAAGGATTAATAAATCTGGGTCATTGATAAGAGCACCTATGAGGGCAAGTCTTTGGGCCATACCATGAGAATATGTTTCTATTTGGTCTCCCATGGCCATCCTTATATCAAAAAATTCCAAATAATAATCAAGTCGTTCTTTGCGAGTCTTTTCGTCTATACCGTATATATCAGCCAAAAAGTTTATGTATTCATAGCCGGAATAGTTGTCAAAAAGTTCTGGGTTGTCAGG
>CABTWT010000185.1 GCA_902488555.1 uncultured Anaerococcus sp. | reverse complement strand
TTATATAAGTCTAGTTAATCAAATTCAAATGCATTACACACAAACTGATATAGGAGGAGCTTGCATATTTTTGCCTGATGCCAAAGGTCTTTATGGCAAAGTCTCTATGAGAAATATTATTTCAAACTATATGTTTAATAATACTCTTATGAAGGTTGAGGTAAGTGGCAAAGAATTCAAACAAATTCTTGAATTTAATTCTCATTATTTTGATATAGATGGTCATGGAAATATAGTTATAAATCCAGAATATTTTCTATATAACTACGATATATATTCCGGAGTTGATTACAGCTTTGATATTTCAAAGCCAAGAGGTCAAAGGCTTGTAAGTGCTATCTATAAGAATCACGAGATTACTGACGACGAGAAAATCACCTTTGCAACTAATAGTTATAGGGCTATAGGCGGAGGAGATTTCCCCGTTTTAGATGGATCTCAAATAATCTGGGAATCAAGTCAAGATATTCCACAACTTATTTTTGATTATATAGAAGAGAAAAAAATAGTAGAAATCAACGATTACCCAAGTGTAAAAGTGATAGGTTAATAAAATAGCCATAGGATTATCTCCACAATCCTATGGCTAATTTTTTTGTTATATATTTTTATCTATTTTTTCGATTTTGAAGATTTTTGCAAAAGTCCAAACTATACCAAAAGTTAATATTACATGTCCAAGACCAGAAATTCCTGAAAGGGCAGCCTGTTTTACTATTTCTTCTCCATTTGATGTTACTTCATAAATTCCAATAAGCTCCATTGAAATTAAAGTAAGTATTAATCCTGTTAGATAGATCAAATATGGTTTTTTGACTACTGATATTTTTTCTATGTCATAATTTCTAAACAATAGGTAAATAACTAAAATAGTCAAGAATCCAAGGACTAGAGTGTGGGTGTGAACTATGGACATATAAGTCTCTCCTTCAAAATCCATATATTTTGTAAATTCCCTATAAAATGCACCTGCAATTAGTCCCATAATAAGGAAGGTAAATGATGTTGCCAGTAATGACTTTGCATTAAATTCTCCCACAAAGTATTTATATCCAAGTATAACTATAAATAAGTAAGCAAGAGTTTTTGGCATCATTAGTGCCCCAACTGCAGGAATTGTATCAGCAAAGAGTACTACAGGTATATAAAATGCAAAGCTAAGTAAGATTAACCACCACATATTTTTAAGTCCTGGTTGTGATTTTTCCTTGTATGACCAGATTATTAATAATATTCCCATTATTAAAAATGGTATATTTCTGTATATACCCCAGGCATATGACTCATTTGCTCCACCCCAATTATTTTGTGGCATTAACACTAGGACAATTCTAACAATTGCAAGGGCAAATATTAGATTTCTTTTATTATTGTTAGTATCCCCGCTTTGAGACCTATAAAAATAATAATATAAAACATAAAATATTGTCATTGTAATACTCGTAACAAATTTGCCCCAAGACAGTGCACTGATATTTGCTTCAAAGCCTCCTGGAGAAAAGTGTGATACCACCCTTGGTAGTAAGTGAAAACTATCTCCAAGTCCCAAAAGTATTGCCATAATTCCAAATAATTTAGCTTCTTTACTATTTTCCAATAGTAATCTTATTCCTAAGGCTACTACTATGGCTAAGTAGCCTATATCAAATAAACTTTCACCTATTTGCATTAAAAATTCCTTTCTTAATCCAATCCATGTGGATCTTATATTTTTCAATAAAAGTGACTTTGTCCCATTCTTCTCTAAAATTTCTTTCAACTAGGCTATGTACGACAGCTCGAAAAAAATATATCTTCTCCAAATCAACATTCATCTTATCTGCCTTATCAAAAACCTTGTCATAATTTTTGTGGCAGTTAATCCAGTCTTCATTTAAGCTCTCATTCCAGAATAAAAACCTATTTTTATAAAGGTTGTAGCAATCATCTTTGAAAATATTGTCAGCAATATTTAACCCAAAATCATTTAGTGAAGTAATAATGTCTCCATCATTTTTCATAAGTGATGTCATAAAAAGCATATGCATATCGTGAGTTTTTTTATCAAGTATATAAAAATAGCTATCCTCTAGGTCTTCAAAATACTGATAAAAACTTCCTCTTGCAATTCCAAGTCTTTCCACAATAGCTTTTACGCTGACTTTTTCAAATGGTTTTTCAGAAAATTCTGATATCAAAACTTCAGTGATCTTTAATTTTTTATCCTGGTCTAAATTATAAAAAGTTTCCTTTGGCAAAAATACCTCCTT
>CABTWT010000184.1 GCA_902488555.1 uncultured Anaerococcus sp. | reverse complement strand
GGATTTATCAAGGGTGTTGATGTTGAAAGATTCTTTAGAGATGCAAAAATCACCCAAATCTATGAAGGAACTAACGAAATCATGAGAGTTGTTGTCGGTGCAAACACTGTCGGACGTGCACCCAGAGTCCAAGCAGTTGGAAGAAAATCAAAACAAGGTCCAATTGCAGGGATCAGAAAAGGGGAGATCTTTGAAGGAGATCCTAAAGAAGCGGTTAAAAATTTAGTAGCAGCTTTAAAGAAAGATGGATACGACTTTACAGTTGGTATAGATCCATGGACACCAGTTACAGAAGCTGAAAGAATAGTAGTTGCAGGTCGTGGTATTGGTGAAAAGAAAAATATGAAATTAATAGAAGATCTTGCTTACCAAGCAGGAGCAGCTATTTCTTCATCAAGACCAGTAGCAGAAACATTAAAATATGTCCCACTTGATAGATACGTTGGTATGAGTGGTCAAAACTTCAAAAATAACCTTTACATCGGTGTCGGAGTTTCAGGCGCTGGCCAACACTTAAAGGGAATCCGTGATGCATCTACAATAGTTGCAATTAACAACAGCAAAAATGCACCAATCTTTAACAACTGTGATTATGGTATAGTTGGGGACTTTGCAGAAGTTTTACCATTACTAATCAAAGAATTAGATAACGGCGAAGCTAAGAAACCTGCTCCACCAATGAAGAAAGTTAAGAGAAGCAAACCTCGTAAGATGGCACCAAAAGAAGATATTTATCTTGACTTAGGTTCAGGTTATGAATATAACCCAGAAATCGGTGATCCAACACAAGGAATCGAACCAGGTACACCATTTGACAAATTGCCAGATAGCTGGGTATCACCAGTATCAGGTGAAGCTAAAGAAGAATTCATCAAATTTGAATTCCCAGAAGATAGAAAGTAGGGATTATGTATACAGTTAGAAAAGTAACAGATGACTTATATTATGTAGGTGGGGATGATAGAAGACTAGCCCTATTTGAAAATATTTTTCCAATACCACAAGGCGTATCATATAACTCCTACCTATTAATGGATGAAAAAACAGTTTTAGTAGATGCAGTAGACTGGTCAATTACTCGTCAATATATAATCAACGTTAGCCGTGTACTTAACGGACGTGACCTAGATTATATGATAGTTAACCACATGGAACCAGACCACTGCTCATCAATCGAATTAATGCTTGAAAGATATCCAAATCTAAAAATCATTTCTTCTGAAAAGGGAGTAATGTTTATGAGACAATTTGGTTATCACGTAGATGATAGATATATAGAAGTAAAAGAAGGCGACACCATGAACTTCGGTAAGCATACACTTGCTTTCGTAGAAGCTCCAATGGTTCACTGGCCAGAAGTTCTAATGACATTTGATGTAACAAACGGAGTATTATTCTCAGCTGACGCTTTCGGTTCATTTATAGCTAACAACGGTAGATTATTTGCCGATGAAGTTGATTGGGATCGTGATTATCTAGATGAAGCTCGTCGTTATTATACAAATATCGTTGGTAAATATGGTACATTCGTACAAAAAGCTCTAGCAAAAGCTGGCGGACTTGATATTAAATACATCTGCCCACTTCATGGACTTGTATGGAGAGATAATTTTGGTTATATCTTAGATAAATATACACATTGGGCAACCTATGAACCAGAAGAAGATGGTGTACTAATTGTATATGCATCTATGTATGGTAACACAGAATTTGCAGCTCAAGCACTTGCATCAAAATTATGTGAAGCAGGAATTACAAATATCAGCCTAAGAGATGTATCAAGCACTCACGTATCTACACTAATAGCAGAAGCTTTCAAATACTCAAACATAGTTCTAGCATCAGTAACCTACAACCTAGGAATTTATCCACCAATGCTTAACTTCCTAGAAGATATGAAAGCACTTAATGTTCAAAACAGAGCAGTTACAATTATAGATAACGGAACATGGGCTCCACAAGCAGCAGAAAAAATGGAAGCTTTCATAGACAACGAAATGAAAGTAATGGATGTTCTTCCAGAAAGTCTAAACATAGTAAGTTCACTAAAATCAATGAAAGAACCAGAAATGGATGCTATCGTTGAAGGTATCAAAGACTCTATGAAAAAACGTAAAGAAGAAAAAGCAAAAGCAGCTGCACAAAAAAAACAATCTAAATAATAGATAATAAAAATGCCAGTAAGGGAAAAACCCTCAGCTGGCATTTTTTTTGCTTAAAACAAAGTTTATTTATTAATCGATTTAGAAAGATCTATTATTTTCTAAATT
>CABTWT010000183.1 GCA_902488555.1 uncultured Anaerococcus sp. | reverse complement strand
TTTTTCTCCTTATCTTTTTTGTATGTACATATAACCGTACAACCAAAAATAAGTCAAGTTAATTAGGGAATATAATGGCTATATTTCAACCTTTAATCAATATCTTTTCTATTCTATCTTCCCTAAAAATTACATTTAACATCGAACCATTATCCCATTTTACTAGAATTGATCCAATGGCATCCACCCCATAGACTGTGCCTAAGGTTCCAACTGGTGGAGCCTGTTCATCTTCCATTTGGATTAGTTTTACTCTTGTACCTACTGGAAATGTCTCTTTCAATTTTTGTATAATTTCCCTTGAAATCATCTAATCACCTCACATACATATATCACTCAATCTAGGATTTATATCAAGTCAGATTAATAGCATCTTCATACTTATATTTTTTTCCATCTCTTAAAAGGCTTATATCTTTATCACTACCAACTAAATTTAAATATCTTTTTACTGCTACATCAACAAATTTAGGTTCTATTTCTATTCCATAGCAGATTCGATTAAGTTCTTCACAGGCAATTAATGTAGATGCACTTCCTAAAAATCCATCAAGGACTAAGCCATTAGTTTGTGTAGATTGTTTAATTAGGTAGGCAATGAGAGGTACTGGTTTTGATGATGGATGACCACATCCTTCTTTTTCTGAATCTTTAATTCCATCGAATTCAAAGACTGCTGTTTGTTTTTGATCTCCATACCAGTTATGCTTTCCATCTTTTCTCCAACCAAAAATAATAGGCTCCATATTAAATTTCCAATCTGTCCTCATAAAAGGAGCTCTAGGCTTTTTCCAAATTAGTCCTGCACCAACTTTAAAACCTGCATCTTCAAAGGCATCATAGAATACTCTCGCTTTCATTGTTGCATAGAATTCATAAATTGATGCATCCTTAGCCATTGCGTCTTTAAAGTTTGTAAAGACCTTCATTAAAAATTCATAGGCTTCCTTATCATTAAGATTGTCATTTTTAATCGTTCCCGATTTATTTTTCAAATCTACAAAATATGGTGCATCGGTACATACTAAGTTGACCTTAGTTTCACCTAGTAACTTTTCAAAAGTATCCCATAGAGTAGAATCTCCACAGATAACTTTATGTCGACCTAGAGTCCAAATATCTCCTTCCTTGGAAAAAATAGGCTTTTTAAGTTCTTCTTCAACATCAAAGTCATCTTCTTCAGCCTCTACACCAAGGTCAAAGAGCGAAGATAATTCTTCAGTTGAAAATCCTGTAAGCTCTACATTAAATCCATAATCTTCTAGAGATTCAATTTCAACTCTCAATAGTTCTTCATCCCAGCCAGCATCTAAACTTAACTTATTATCAGCAAGAACATAAGCTTTTCTTTGTGCTTCTGTGAGATGATTTTCTAAAATACATGGAACTTTCTTTAGTCCTAGTTTCTTAGCCGCTAGAAGTCTGCAATGTCCTGCTGTAATAACATTCTCATCTGAAATTAAGATAGGATTTAAAAATCCAAATTCTTTTATTGATGCAGCTACCTTATTTATTTGTTCGTCAGTATGCGTTCTAGCATTACTAATATATGGGATGAGTTCATCTACATTTTTTAATTCATATTGTAATAGTCCTTCTTTCATTAGATGAGCCCCCACTTTGCAAATTCCTCAAAACCACCAATAGATTTTACATAGTCTTCGGCAATTTCTACTATTTCTTCATAGGCTTTATCACCAACAAATTCATCTCCAATGGCACAGGATAATTCTATATCCCTATTTTCTTTTTGTGCTTTTAGGTGGGCGTAGATATTGACCGATACATCTGCCTTAGATAGGTCTTTACCATGTAGTCCACCACCAGTTACAGCTCGACCCATATCTGAACCTAGCTTTCTATTGGTTGCTCCAGTATCTACATTAAATCCTCCAGTCCAATCTCCTAATGGATTTACAATTGCTCTTGGATAAATTGATTTTAAAATTTCCGTAGATACATTTGACTGACAAATAATAAGTTTATCCCCATCGAGAATATATTTCCCATCATATGGGTAGTCCCTATAAATTTCTCTGGCTATAGTTGAGAGTTTCTTTTCTTCTTCAGATGTAGGCACTCCTTTAAATATTCCATTATCCCCACATCTAATCTTTTCTTTTTGATTGTTCGATAAGTGAATGTCTTGCTCTACAATTTTTACATCGGCTTTTACTTCTCCTGCTATTCTATTAATAGCTGATTTGATTTCTTCAACATCTAACTTGCAGTCCGTTTCTATAATCACATGACAGTCTCCATGTCCCAGTAAAACTTCAACTGCTATTTTAGGATTATCTTTTTCTTTATAT
>CABTWT010000182.1 GCA_902488555.1 uncultured Anaerococcus sp. | reverse complement strand
GCCCAATCGCCAGTTTGTACTGTTTCAGTTAATTTTGTCATAATGACCTCCATAAATTTTTCTTATTAATTGCTAGTTTTACCTACTAATAGTATAGCAGTATTTTGCTATGAAATCAATTGCATAAATAAAAATCTTCGATTTTTTGCTTGGTCTGTTCTCCACTTCCCATATTTTTGATGGAAACTTCTTTGTTATCTGCTTCTTCTTGACCTATTATGATGGCGTATTTGGCGCCAATTTTATCAGCATAGTTCATTTTCTTTTTGAACTTGCCAGCTTCTAGGTATATGTCTGCCTTTAGGCCCTTGGCTTTGATTTTCTTTAGGACTTCTATGGCATATATGTGTAGGGATGGATCCATTGGCAAAACAAGGACATCGGTATTTGCCCCTTGCATCTTCTCAACTAGGCCTAGCTCTTGGAGTTGGTAGAAGAGTCTTGTTAGACCAATTGACATACCTACTCCTGGTAAGTTTTGTTTGGAGAAGTTACCAGTCAAGTTCTCATATCTACCACCAGAACATACAGAACCAATGGATTCATAGCCATTGATGAATGTTTCATAGACTGTTGATGTGTAGTAGTCTAGACCCCTGGTTATGGCAAGGTCGATTTTGATATTTGCCTCTGGCACTCCAAAGGCTAGCATATAGTCATAAACTATCGCGAGTTCCTCAAGGCCATTTTTGTATAGGTCATTGCCTTCAAATTCTTTAAGGCTTGCTATAAGCTTGTGGCCTGCCGCTGGATTTTGGATAAAGGCAAGTATTTCTTCTGCCTTATCTTCTCCTACAATTTCACTAAGTAGGCTATGAGTCTTTTCGATGCCAATCTTATCCTTTTTGTCTATAGTTCTCAAAACTTCTGTAGTGTCTTCTATTTCTAGGCTTTGGAAGAAGCCATTTAGCAATTTCCTATTGTTGATATGGAAGGTCAAAGCTGGAAGTTCTAGTTTTTCAAAGGCCTTGTACATGACAAAAGGCAATATAGCATCGTTATATATAGATAGGTCGTTGTGGCCAATGATATCTATATCTGCTTGGTAGAATTCCTTGTATCTGCCCTTTTGATTGCGTTCTCCCCTATATACCTTGGCTATTTGGTATCTTTTGAAAGGGAAGTTTAGGTCAGAAAAGTGTTCTGATACGTATCTAGCTAGGGGAACTGTAAGGTCAAAGCGTAGACTCATATCCTTAGAATCGCTAGCTATCTCAAAGATTTGCTTTTCTGTTTCTCCACCACCCTTGGCAAAAAGTATCTCGTTTTTTTCTATGACTGGAGTGTCAATTGGAGCAAATCCATAATCTTTGAATGTTTCTTCTATAGTGTTTTTTATGTAGTCAAAAACTTCTTGGTCGGCTGGAAGTAGTTCCATAACACCGGCAATAGTTGATGGTTTTATAATATCCATGTAAATCTCCTAGGCTTTTCTACTATTATAACATATTTTATTAGTAAGGAAAAAAGAGAGCTTTTCATTACTTTAGAAAACTTTTGTTAATTTTGGCAAAGAAAAAACTCGTAATTAACTACGAGTCTTGTTGTTGAATATATCATTTTTTGTATGGCGATAAGCTATTATAGCAACTAATAGAACTAGTAGCCATGATGTCATGCTTTCTATGCCTGTTTGTACATTGGGATTTTTGTTTTTTGAAATTTCTTCTTGCCTAGAAGCTTTGCCAGGATTCGCTTTGTTCGAATAATCCGGTTTGCTAGCAGAATCGCTAGCCTTAGCCGGGTCATAATTCCTAAACTTAATCTCTGAGCTTTTGCCTAGATTACTATCTGAATAATTTTCATTGTTGTAAGCATAGGCTGATACTATTAGTCCCTTGCTAGAATTTTGAACGTAAAATATTAACCTATAAACCGTTTTGTCATAAAAAACACTTCTATTTTCTTCTATGATATCATCATTAGTTTGGTAGACTAAGTATTCATACTTGCCAGGACTTTTAAATTCTCCTTGGAATGTAAATGACAAATCTCCAATGCCAAAAAAATCATCTTTTACAGCTGGTGCATCGCCAATAGCCTCTATCTTTACATCTGACCTATAAGGAGATTGATCCCATTTTTTATCACCATAATACCACTCTACTCTTATAGGAACACTGACACTGGAAGCCAGCGAGCCTACAAATGGAAATAAGACTATAATCGCTGTTATTAATATTCTGCTTATTCTTTTAAAAATTTTCATCTCTTATCTCCATCTATAGGTCGAAGAACTCCAAGTATCACAGTCCTACCATTGGTAGTAGCCTTCTCACAAGTGGATAAGGCTATAATCTTATCATTGCCAAT
>CABTWT010000181.1 GCA_902488555.1 uncultured Anaerococcus sp. | reverse complement strand
TTTTATTTAGATCCGAGAACAAAAATATTATTTATGGTATTCATTAGCACTATAATGTTTTTTGTCTATGACAATATAGGTATAGATATAGCGATAGTTTCTATCGCTATATTCTTGCTTGTATCTAATAAAAATTACAAAGCTGCAGCCATATATGGAATTTTATTTGTTTTGGCTGTTATTTCAAACAAAACTAAAAATATGTATGAATTACCATCCATATTAAACATGATTAATGTATTGCTCAACTCATTAGTCATAAGGCTTTTTCCTATTTTCATGATGGGATACTATACGATTAGTTCCACCAAACCAAATGAATTTATAGCAGCTATGGTAAAGTGGAAAATTCCAAATGCGTTTATTATTCCTGTTTCTGTAGTATTTCGTTTCATACCTACTCTAAAGGAAGAAAATAAGGCAATATCAAATGCTATGCGAATGAGGGGGATACGATTTAATAGTAAAAAAACAAAAGCCAATCCATCATTGTTTTTAGAGTACAGAATTATCCCGCTCCTATTTTCTGTTGTCAAAATAGGTGATGAACTTTCTGCATCAGCATTAACAAGAGGATTAGATAATGTTCAAGGCAGAACGAGCCTTGTTGAGGTTAAATTTAGCAAATATGATTTTTTAATTTTTCTATTGATTATAGGATTGATAGTTTGGTCTTTAGTATGAGGGGGAAAGAGATGATAAAATTTAACAATGCTAGCTTTACCTATAAGAGCAAAGAAAGACAAGGTGGCGTTTTTAATATAAGTTTATCCATTGAAGAAGGAGAATTTGTACTACTAACAGGTGAGTCTGGATGTGGAAAAACTACTATAACGAGACTAATTAATGGCCTTTCCCCTGAATATTATACGGGAGATTTACAAGGTGAAGTGGAGATCAATGGAGAAAAAGTAGGACAAACTAGTATTCAATCACTTTCAAAGGTTGTCGGCTCTGTATTTCAAAACCCAAAATCACAATTTTTTAATGTGGATTCTACAAGTGAAATAGCTTTTGGACTTGAGAATATGGGTGTTGATAGAATGGAGATGCGTGACAGGATAGGAAAGGTAGCTTATGCATTAAACATTCATGAACTGTTAGATAGGAATCTATTTAATTTATCAGGTGGTGAAAAGCAAAAAATTGCTTGTGCATCTACAGCTGTGATGGAAGCCCCTATTTTAGTTTTAGATGAGCCTTCATCAAATTTAGACATTGAAAGCATTGATGATTTAAAAAATATACTTAAATATTGGAAACAACAAGGCAAAACAATTATTATAGCTGAACATAGGTTATATTATTTAATGGACTTGGTCGACCGAGTTATTTATATGAAAGATGGTCGAATTAGCAAGGATTATAGCATTGAGGAATTTAAAGATATTTCAGACAAGAAGTTGCACGAGATGGGATTAAGATCTTCTCATATTCCTAAGTTTGAGAGTAAAGACATTGAGTATACCAATGAAATAGCACTTGATAATTTTTGTGTATATTACAATAAAGTGGTTGGATTAGAAATCAATCATCTAGATCTTCCTAGAAAACATATAATAGGAATTCTTGGGAAAAATGGTGCTGGAAAATCTACCTTTGCCAATTGTCTGTGTGGTATTGCAGAAGAATCAACAGGGATAATGACCTTAGAAGGAAAAAGCTACGATAGCAAAGAAAGGCTAAAAAAATGTTTTATGGTGATGCAGGATGTTAATCACCAATTATTTACCGAATCAGTTAAAGAAGAAATTCTTTTGAGTATAGAGAACGATGAAAATAAAGAAGAAAAGGTCGATGAAATATGTAAAAAGTTAAATTTAATGGATTTTATAGATTGCCATCCAATGTCATTATCCGGAGGGCAAAAACAAAGGGTTGCAATTGCAAGTGCTATCGCTTCTGATAGGACAATACTGATTTTGGACGAACCTACAAGTGGTTTGGATTTTAAGAATATGAAAGAAGTTTCTAATGAAATGATGAGGCTTAAAGAGGACGGAAAAACTATTTTTATTATTACACATGATCCGGAATTAGTAGAATGTTGTTGTGATTATTTTATGTTTATGGAGAATGGAAAAGCCAAATGGCATGGTATTAAAGATGAAAAGAATATGGGAAAAATTAGGGAATTCTTCGATCAAACTTAAAATTTGCTAAAAAAATCTGGATGAAAAAAAGGAGGTAATTTTATGAAACAAAATATGAAAGAACAGTTATTGACCAAGAATCCATTGTCTTTAATGTTTCAATTATCTATACCAGCAGTAATTGGGATGGTAGTTATAGGCCTATATCCACTTATGGATG
>CABTWT010000180.1 GCA_902488555.1 uncultured Anaerococcus sp. | reverse complement strand
TTTTGAGCTTTACCTTTCATTCTGCCTCTATGTTGTCTACGATATTTAACTCTTTTAGGCATTAACATAAGTTATCTCTCCTTATATAAATACTATCTGTTAGTATTTTCCTTGTTGTTTCTATTAGGACGTCTGTTATTATTTCTTCTTTTTTTGTTTCTGTTGTTTGGTTGATTTTTCATCTTTGGTTCACGAACAGCTTTTTCTCCTGGTAGGATTTCGCCTTTATAGATCCAAACTTTACAACCAATTTTACCATATTCTGTATCTGCTTCTGCAAATCCATAATCAATGTCAGCTCTTAGTGTTTGAAGTGGAATTGTTCCTTCAGAATATCCTTCACTTCTCGCCATATCAGCTCCACCAAGACGTCCTGATACCATAGTTTTGATACCCTTAGCTCCAGCTCTCATTGTTCTTTGGATAGGTTGTTTCATAGCACGTCTAAATGCAACCCTGTTTTCAAGAGCAGATGCGATTGATTCTGCAACTAATTGAGCATTTAGGTCTTGATATCTGATTTCTTCAACGTTTATGATTGTTCTTTTACCTGGAGCAACTTTTTCGATCTTTTTCTTTAGTTCTTCGATTCCTGCTCCACCTTTACCTATAACCATTCCTGGTTTTCCAGCAAAGATTGTGATTTTAAGGTTATTTACAGCTCTTTCGATTTCGATATCTGCAATACCTGCATCATACATTTCTTTTTTGATTAATTTTCTGATGTTATAGTCTTCCACTAGTAGGTCTGAGAAGTCTTCTTTGTCCGCAAACCATTTTGAATCCCAGTCTTTAATAACACCAACTCTAAATCCCTTAGGGTTTACTTTTTGGCCCATTTTTTCCTCCTAGTCTTCTATATTAGTAAGAACCACACCGATGTGGCTGTTTCTCTTAAGTATTGGATAAGCTGCACCTTTAGCTTTTGGATGCCATCTTCTAAATGTTGGAGCATCGTTAGCAAATGCTTTTGATACTATTAGGTTTTCTCTATCTAAACCATTGTTGTTTTCAGCATTTGCAATAGCACTTTTTAGTACATCTTCAAGTAGTCTAGCACCTTTTTTGTTTGTAAATCTTAGAATGTTTAGTGCTTCGTCTACTTGCTTACCTCTGATTTCTTTACAAATATAGTTAACTTTTAGAGGAGATATTCTTTGATATTTAGCTGTTGCTTTAACTTCCATTTCTATCTCCTAACGCATTTTCGCTTTTGCTTCAGTAGCTTTTTTAGCATGGCCTCTAAATGTTCTTGTTGGTACGAATTCACCTAATTTGTGTCCTACCATATCTTCTGTTATATAGATTGGCACGTGTTTTCTACCATCGTGAACTGCTATTGTGTGTTCTACAAATTCAGGGAATATTGTAGAACGTCTTGACCATGTTCTAATAACTTTTTTCTCATTTTTTTCATTTAATTCGTCAATTTTCTTCATTAAATGATCATCGACAAATGGTCCTTTTTTTAGTGATCTAGCCATTATATCCCCCTATTTTTCGTCTCTTCTTCTTACGATATATTGATTAGAAGCTTTTTTCTTATTACGTGTTTTAACACCGATAGCTTTTTGGCCCCATGGTGTCATTGGTGCTGGACGACCAACTGGTGTTCTACCTTCACCACCACCGTGTGGGTGATCTACTGGGTTCATTGCAGAACCACGAACGTGAGGTCTTCTTCCTAGGTATCTAGATTTACCAGCTTTACCAAGTCTTACTAATTCGTGTTCTTGGTTACCTACTGTACCAATTGTTGCCTTGCAGTTTAGGTGGATTAGTCTTGTTTCTCCTGAAGGTAATCTTAATGTTGCAAATTTACCTTCTTTAGCCATAAGTTGTGCACCTGTTCCTGCAGATCTTACAAGGATCGCTCCTTGGCCAGCTCTCATTTCGATATTGTGTACTGTTGTACCAACTGGGATATCTTTAAGTTCAAGTGCATTACCTGGTTTGATATCAGCTTCTGGACCTGAGATTACTTCATCTCCAACTTTAAGTCCTCTTGGAGCTAGGATATATCTTTTTTCGCCATCAGCATAAGCAAGTAGAGCAATGTTTGCAGATCTGTTTGGATCGTATTCAATTGTCTTTACTCTTGCTGGAATACCGTCTTTATTTCTCTTAAAGTCGATAATTCTATATTTTCTTTTTACTCCACCACCTCTAAATCTTACTGTGGTTCTACCTGTGTTGTTTCTACCACCTTTAGATTTAAGGTCAGTTAGAAGTGACTTTTCTGGTTTGTTTGTAGTAATTTCTTCGAATGTAGAAACAGACATATTTCTATGGCCGTTTGAGGTTGGTTTTAATTTTCTTATAGGCATTTAAATCCTCCTTATA
>CABTWT010000179.1 GCA_902488555.1 uncultured Anaerococcus sp. | reverse complement strand
GACTATAAAACAAGGCTACAAGAGTATTACAATTCCCATGGTAAGAAGATTTTAAAATATACGCTCATAAAAGAAGAAGGTCCAGAGCATGACAAGCTATTTACCATGGCTGTTAAAGAAGGAAACAGAACCTTAGCAACAGGTATGGGCAAAAACAAGAAAAAAGCTGAACAAGATGCTGCAAAGAATGCTTATGAGATGATAAAAAATGGCTAAGAAAGAATATATTATTCCAATATTTATACCGTTTTTGGGTTGCCCGCACGATTGTGCTTTTTGTAACCAAGTGAAAATCACAAATTATAAGGACAAGATGGAACCATCTAAGGTTATTTCTGAGATAGAGAAAAATTTAGCCTATTTTCCAGCAAATGATAATATAAAAGAGATTGCTTTTTTTGGTGGATCATTTACAGGACTTGATTATGATGTGATGACTGGCTACTTAAAAATAGCAAAAGAATACAAGGAGAAGGGAATTATTGATAGAATCAGACTTTCAACTAGACCTGATTATATAAATAATTTCATTCTTGAAACACTAAAAGACTACGGAGTAGACATTATTGAACTTGGCATCCAATCCTTAAGCCAAGATGTCCTAGATGCCAATGAACGTGGCCATAGTGTAAGTGCAAGCGAGAATGCATCACGTTTAATAAAATCCTATGGAATAAAACTAGGCCATCAAATAATGCCAGGCCTTTTTGCGGACACCAAAGAAAAGATGATAAATACGGCAATAGAGTCTATAAAAATAGGACCTGATATGGTAAGGATTTATCCTACCCTAGTTATAAAGGATACTAAGCTGGCTAATCTATACGAGGCTGGCATTTATAAGCCCTTAGACTTAGATCAAGCAGTGGAAATATCAAGTGAAATAGCTATGCTTTATATGTATAAGGATATAGATATTATAAGAATTGGCCTACAGCCTACAGAAAATATTAACGAAGGCAAGGATGTTATAGGAGGACCTTTTCATCCTGCCTTTAGACAGCTTGTGGAAGCAAATATTTATAGGACTTACCTAGAAGAAATTATTTGTGATGAAGAAATGGTAGATGAATTGACTATCTTTACAAATGACAGGAATATTTCTTTGATAGCTGGAAATAATAAGTCAAACAAAAAGTATTTTTATGATAAGTACAAAATCAAAATCAAATTTAACACTTCCAAAGACCAATACATTCTTTATAAGGATAGGAAGATTGACTTTGATGTAGATTTATTTATTAAAAATTATGTGGAAAAAAACTACGGTGGTGATTTACTA
Source organism: uncultured Anaerococcus sp. (assembly GCA_902488555.1). The sequence continues at coordinate 1,088 of CABTWT010000179.1, read as the reverse complement.
TTAGATTAGAAAGTATTGAACTTAAGGGATTTAAGTCCTTTGCAAACAAAACTACAATAAAATTTGATAATCAAATAACTGCCATAGTTGGACCAAATGGATCGGGCAAGTCAAACATTTCAGATGCCATAAGGTGGGTTTTGGGTGAGCAATCAGCCAAATCCCTTCGTGGTGGAAAGATGAATGATGTCATTTATCAGGGTGGGGAAAAGAAGAGCCCCCTAAATTTAGCCGAAGTCAACCTTACATTTTCCAACAAAGACCATAGTCTAGATATTGACTATGACAAAGTTGTCATTACTAGAAGAATTTTTAGAGATGGTGAAAATGAATACAAGATCAATGGCAAGAAAGTTAGGCTAAAAGATATCAGAGAACTATTTCTTGATACAGGTATAGGTAAAGAAGGCTACACCCTAATTGGCCAAGGTAGGATTGATGAAATTATATCTTCATCAAACCTAGAAAGACGTGCCATCTTTGAAGAAGCTAGTGGTATATCAAAGCATAAGTACAGGAGAGATGAGGCAGTAAAAAAGCTTGATAGGGTTACTGATGACTTGGAAGTTATTGAATACGAGTGGGAATATAAGTCCAAGGACTTAGAAAAACTTAAAAATCAAGCATCAAACTACCAAAAATGGCAAGAATTAACCAGTGATTTAGATTTCAAATCCTATTCTTACTTTAAAAATAAATCTCAAAAATTAAGTGAAAAAATAGATCAGACAAATAATAAGATTGACGAAATTTCTGGTATTTATAATGAAAAATCTCAAAAATTAAAAGATTTAAACAAAAAAAGCCAACCTTTTGAAATAGAATATCAAGAATTGACTTCAGACATTGAAGCTTACCAAATGAAGCTTAGAAGTCTAGAAAGAAATGTGGAGTCCTCAAAAAATAATCTAGATTTAAACAAACAAAAGCTAGACTACACCCAAAAAGATTTGGACAGGATCAGCTTGAATCTAGGCCAAAATGACAAGAAATCCCAAGCTTTGAAAGCTGATCTAGATTTGGAAAATAAGAATTTAGATGAGAAAAATGCCCTAATAAGTGACCTGAAAACAAAAATTGCTGATAAT
>CABTWT010000178.1 GCA_902488555.1 uncultured Anaerococcus sp. | reverse complement strand
GTTAAAATATACATTCGTAATAATTGATTGTCAATATATAAGTTGTTAGTAAAAAACTTGATTAGATTTTCAATAAAATGGAGAAATACCAAGCTCCAGATTTTAATCGTGAAAGTATGGATACAGTAACAAGTGACCTATCCAAGGCTCCATACTACGCAGTACAAATCGCACCAGGCATCCACCACACCATGGGCGGGGTTGAAGTAAACACAAAATCCGAAGTAATAGACAAAGATGGAAATCCAATCCCAGGCTTATATGCAGCAGGTGAAGTCACAGGAGGAGTTCACGGAGCAAATAGACTTGGTGGTAACGCAATCACAGACATAGTAGTATTTGGTAGAAATGCTGCCAAAAACGCTAGTGAATATATAGGTCAATAATAAAAAATAAAGCAAGTCTTAAATAGGATTTGCTTTATTTTTTTATCTGATTTTGGCTAATCTTATATTAATAAGCTAGGAGCTATCTATGGCTAATATAATTAAATTTCCAAATTTATTTGAAAATGACGATAAGGTAAAAGACTTAGATTAATAGTAAGACTTTAAAAATAATTTTGATATTGTATACTTTTATTAACGATAATAATAAATAGAAGGTAAAAAATGAAAAAGAAATCCATAGCCATACTAGCCTTGCCACTAGTGATAATTGCCCTATTTATAATACTTAGGAACAATAGCAGGGAAGTCTATACCTATAATTCCAAGGCTATCTATGTATACAATTTGACTGATGATAGGGAAGTTTTGGCAGAAAATGAAAATGAGAAACTTCCTATGGCTTCTCTTACAAAAATGATGACTGTCTTGCTAGGTCTAGAAAAAGTAAGCGACCTAAATACCATTGCTCCAGTGGATACAGAAACTTACCAAAAACTAGTAGCAGAAAATGCATCGATGGCAGGTTTTTATGGAGCAGAGCAAACAACTTATAGGGACTTACTCTATGGGGCCATGCTCCCGTCAGGAGGAGAGGCAGCCAATTCCATAGCCATAAATATTTCTGGATCAATAATTAGTTTTGTAGAGCTAATGAATGACAAGGCAAAGGAACTGGAATTAGCAAACACCCACTTTCAAAATCCTGACGGTATGGACCAATTGGGCCACTATTCATCAGCCAAGGATATGGCCATGCTACTAAAATACGCCCTCCAAAATGAAGACTACAGGGCGATTTTTACAAGAAAAGATTACAACTCTTCTTCAACAGCAGACCACCCTTATGGGGTATATATGCAAAGTACAGTGTTTGAAAAACTTGACCAATACCAAGAAGAAGGATTTGAAATAATCGGTGGTAAATCTGGTACGACAGATAAAGCTGGCCAATGTTGGGCTACCCTTAGCAGCAAAAATGGCAAAGAATACATTATTGTAGTTATGGGTTCCCCATACGAAGATATTGACAATCCAGAGGATGGACAGATAAAAGATACTCTGGATATACTTGAAAGATTATAAGGAGAAAAAATGCAAAAAGTTTTAATGTTAGAAGGAAAGTTTGTAGATAAGATTTGGGGTGGAGAACGCCTAAGAGAAGACTTTGCCTATGATATAGAATCTGATAGCGTAGGAGAATACTGGGCAGTATCAGCTATGGAAGAATTTCCATCACTTATCATAAATGGAGAATTGGCAGGTGAAAATCTAATAGAAGTATATAAGAATAAGAAAGAACTTTTTGGAGATACCAAAGAAGCAACTTTCCCACTTTTGGTAAAAATTATCGATGCCAAAGAAGATTTATCAATCCAAGTTCACCCAGACGATCAAATGGCAGAAAAGCTTGAAAATTCCCTTGGTAAAACCGAATGCTGGTATATATTAAATGACAATGAATCTTCCATAATATACGGTCTTAATGCCAAAGATAAAGACGAGGCAGTTAAGCTTATTAATGAAAGAAAATGGAAGGAAGTTTTAAAGGAAGTTCCAGCAAAAAATGGAGACTTTTTCTTTGTACCGGCAGGCACAGTTCATGCTATCAAAAAGGGCTGTTTAATACTAGAAATCCAACAAGCTAGTGATGTGACCTACAGACTCTACGACTACGATAGGAAAGATAAGGATGGCAATTTAAGAGATCTTCACATAGAAAAATCTATAGAAGCTATAAAACTTAATGATATAGAAAACAAAACTGAAACAAGTGTCGACGGAGATCTAAGACTTACAAAGCTTACAGATAATGATTTTTTCCAAGTGAGAAAGTATGAGATAAAAGGTAACAAAAGCTTTAATCGTGATAGTGACTATTTGATAGAAGCTGTAATAGATGGGGCAGGCGAATTAATTGTCGATGGAGAAAAATACCAAATCAAAAAGGGAGACTTTTTCATATTGACAAATTTGGTTTCCTCATAT
>CABTWT010000177.1 GCA_902488555.1 uncultured Anaerococcus sp. | reverse complement strand
TGAATACTACTTTGTACCAGAACAAAATTCTGGATTAGTAAAAACTAATTTATATCCAGGATTTCTGGCCATACTTACAAGTATTTATGTAATTGCTCTTCTAATTTTGATAAAGAAGGAAAATTTAAGAGACCAATTGCTTTATAAGGCTCCAAGGTATACTTTTATATATATTTTGCTAATGATTTATGATATATTAACCCTAAAAACATCAAAACTGGCCTTACCATATTTTCCATGGATAGATATGATACTTAATTCCATGAAGGCTGATAATACATTTTTGGCTGAATCTGTATTAAGTTCACTAAAACTTTTATTCACAGGATATATCATAGGTGGGGTTCTAGGGATAATTACTGGTATACTTGCTGGTTACTTCGATAAGGTAAACTACTGGGTAGATCCATTTTTAAAAATCCTTGGGCCAATCCCAACCACAACTTGGTTACCTGTTGTAATGGTAATTGCTATAAATCTTTTCCAAGGAGCAGTATTTATAATAGGACTAGGTGTTTGGTTTTCAACAACACTTGCTACCATAACAGGTATGAGAAATGTCGAGCCTGCATATTATGAGGCTGCCCAAACGCTTGGAGCAACCAATACAGAGCTAGTAAAAAAGGTTGCCATTCCTTCAGCTACACCAAATATTTTCCAAGGACTAATAGCTGGTATGTCTGCAGCTTGTAATGCTCTAATCGTTGCCGAAATGCTTGGGGTAGAAAGTGGACTTGGCTGGTATATAACATGGAAAAGCTCTTGGGCCGATTATTCGTCCATGTACGGAGCTATAATTTTACTTGCACTTACCTTTATTTTGGTAAATATGGTTATAAAACAAATTAGCAAAAGAGCTTTACGATGGAGAAATGGAGGAGCTATTAGATGAGTAAATTAGAATTTAAAGATGTATCAAAATCATTCGTAAGATCTGATAGTGAATTTATAACTACAGCTCTTGAGGACATCAATTTTTCTATAAGGGAAAATGAATTTGTAAGTATAGTTGGGCCGTCAGGCTGTGGAAAGTCTACCATACTTAGACTTATAGCAGGCCTTATAGTTCCAACTACAGGAAATATTTACCTCGATGGAGAAGAGATTACAGGTCCTTCAAGTAGAAGGGGAATGGTATTTCAAAAATCAACCCTATTTCCATGGCTTAGCGTAAAAGATAATGTGGGATTTTCTGGAAAGTTAAAAAGCGAAGAAAAAGTCGATGATAAGACAATCGATCAAATGCTGAAGAAAGTGGGTCTATTAGATTTCAAAAACTCTTACCCATCAAACTTATCAGGTGGTATGGCCCAAAGAATTTCATTAATCAGAACTATGGTAAACAAGCCAGAAGTATTACTTCTTGATGAACCTCTTGGTGCTTTGGATGCATTTACAAGAATGAACATGCAAGATGAGATACTAAAACTGTGGGATGAAGAAAAGAATATGACTATAATGGTAACCCATGATGTTGATGAGGCTGTGTATATGTCAACTAAAGTTATAGTCATGGAGCCAAGACCAGGAAGAATAAAAGAGGTAGTTCCAATAGAACTTGACTATCCTAGAAAAAGGACAAGCAGAGAATTTACTAATTATAGAAATGAACTGTTAAATATTTTAGATATATAAAGTATAAGTGCTGAGATTTATTCTTGGCACTTTTTATTTTTATTTATTAATCAATTGAATGTGGGTAAAGAAATAGTAAGATATACAAAGCATAATTTTCTTGGATTGTTTATAATGGCGCTTTATGCTAGAATTAAGTGAAAGGAATTTTATGGAAATTAGTAAAAATATAAATAAAATTGTTGATTATCTTTCTATTGGAGCAATCATAACAGTTTTATTATTGGTGACTGGTGGCAATGTTTTGCTTTTTGCAACTTGTCCTATACTTTTAGCCCTAGTTTACCTTACAAAGGGTTTTAAAGAATTTGGCATATCTTTGCTAATGGCAATCTTAATTGCTTTTATGTTTATCAGTCCTGATGTTATAGCCTTTGATCTTGTTCCGATATTTTTGATAAGTCTACTTTTTATAGCAATGACTAGGTCTACTATAAGTGATAAGTATAAGATTTTGATTAGCTTTCTTATAATAAGCCTTATCCTTATAATAGTCTATAAGCTTGCCATGGTAGATGCTGGTTTGGATATAAAAACATTGGCAAATGACTTATATGAAGAGCTTAAGCTTAACACCACCTATGATTTAAAATTAGAGTACATAGAATCAGTTTTTGTCCTATATCCAGCTATGATTGCAAGTCTATCCTTAATATATAGTGCAATTAGTCTTAGGATTATAAGAAATTACCTAGCCTATAAGAAAATTGGCAAGGATATGGTAGCTTTAAGAGATATAAGA
>CABTWT010000176.1 GCA_902488555.1 uncultured Anaerococcus sp. | reverse complement strand
GGAGGAGAAAAGCAAATTGTAGGCATAGTACGTATGCTAGTAGCCGATAGACCAATAATCCTATTAGATGAGCCCTTTGCTAGTATTGACCACAAAACAAGCAAAATAATAAAAGATTACCTTTTAAACTTACAAGATAAAATAATAATTGAAATCACCCACGATTTATCAAAAGAAAATCTATCAAGATTTGATGAATTGATACATATGGATGAGGGGAGAATTAAGTAAAAAGGGAAAATGTAAAACTTCGAGGGTCACGATACAAATCGTGGCTTTTTTTGTTTCATGTGAAACATTTATCTATTAATTAAAACTAATATAATAGTAGTAAAGGGGGATTTATGATAGTAGAAATGAGAACAGACCATATAGGGAAAATAAACAAGAATTTTGCCGACCAAGGCTGGGATGAGAGAAATCTAGATAAATATTTACAAGAACAAAATAGTGGAGATCGTATAGTTTTAGTATATGAAAAAGATGACCAGGTCATGGGTTATATAACCCTTGTCATAAATCCAAGTTCAGGTCCATTTAAGAACACAAAAATCCCAGAAATCAAAGACTTCAATGTCTTCGAAAAATATCAAAATAAAGGCATAGGTCAAGAACTTTTGGACGCTATAATCAAAAAAGCAAATGGTCCACAAGTGGGTATTGGAGTAGGACTTAATCCAGATTATGGCAAAGCACAGAGATTGTACATCAAAAACGGATTTATCCCTGATGGCAAAGGAATATACTACAAGGGTGAAATTGTAAAAACTGGAGATACTTGCATTAATGATGACGATTTGACTATGTATTTTACAAAAGGAGTATGTGATGTTTAAAAATATTATTGTAAGAAAACCAAGTAAGTCTATGATAGAGGGTATTAGTACTGGTATGTTTAGTGAGGATAAGCCTATTTATGAGGATGCGATCAACCAACATGCTGAGTACGTAAAGACTATTGAAAGTTTAGGTGTAGAGGCTCTTGTTTTGGAAGCTTTGGAAGAATATCCTGATTCTTGTTTTGTCGAGGACCCTGCTGTTGTTTTGAAGGAATGTGCTATTATTACAAATTCTCCTAGAGAGAGTAGAAATGGTGAAAAACATGAAATAGAGCCAGCTATCAAGAAATATTATTCAGATGATCAAATATTCTATATCGAAGCTCCAGGTACTATGGAAGGTGGAGATGTTATGGTTGTTGATAAACATATTTACATCGGCCAATCTGATAGAACCAATGCTGAGGGTGCCAAACAATTTACTGAAATTGTTGAAAAGTATGGTTATACTACTTCTACAGTTCCTGTAACAGAAGGTCTACACTTGAAAGACTTTGCTATTTATCTAGAAAATAACAATATGCTTGTAAGCGAAAAGATGAACGAAGAAGAAGCTTTCAAAGATTTCAACCGTTTTCTAGTTCCAAAAGAAGAATTGTATGCTATTAACAGCTTATATATCAACGGTACAGTCCTAGTACCAGATGGATTCCCAAAAACACTTGAACATATCAAATCTCTAGGATATCCAGTTAAGGTTGTTAATACTGATGAATTTAAGAAAATTGATGGTAGCCTTACTTGCTTATCATTGAGATTCTAAGACATAAAGACTGATAGTAGTGTTTTCGCTCTATCAGTTTTTTTATTTTAAAGTAATATAGATGTAGGAGCTGATATGAAAACTTATACTAATAAATTTCACAATAAACATACATATTTAAATATAGAAAATTCAGAGATATCCACTATCAATGATTTTGATCATTTGCTTGATGAGTATAAAAAGCCCCTACAAATAGGAGTGGATTCTAATAATTATAAATTGATTGACTTATTGGTAAGAAATGATTTTATTCTAAAGAGAAAGTGTTATGAAGTCGAAGTTACCAAGGCAGATCTTAAATATCCTCTTGAAAAGGCGGATATTTTCCAATGTCATTATGGGAGTTTGGAATACAAGAAATGTTGCCAAATTCTTTATGATTATTACGCACTAGTTCACTATGATGTTAGTCCGCTAACTGCAAGTTTTGATGACTTTGTAAGTACTCTTCCCAAGGACTCACTTTATATTAAAGAAGATGGGATCATCACAACTTGTGCCTTTGTAGAAGAAAATGAAATTGCCTACCTAGCTACTAGCAAATCCGATTCTAAAACTAGGAGAGTTTTCCTAAGTGCCTTATTAACTTTCCTTTTCGATAAATACCAATATATATTCTTTGAAGCAGATGACACGGACTATTTTGCCACAGAGTTAAAGGATATCTTTGATATAAATATTAAAAGTTCTTACGATACTTACATCAAATATTACAAAAAGCATGAGACTAATAAGTTTTCCTAGTCTCATGCACTTGTATCATTTATATGATTTTTAACCCAT
>CABTWT010000175.1 GCA_902488555.1 uncultured Anaerococcus sp. | reverse complement strand
GATCATTTCTTCTGCTATAGCTGTTTTTGCTTCATCGCCTTCGATACGAGCATTCATTGATAGTCCCCATCCACCTTGCCAGTGAGCTAGTGGTTTGCCAGCTAGAGTAATGTGACCTATTGGGCTTATTTTTAGGTTGCCTTCGCCAGCTTGTTTACTGATTGTAGCTGCATCCCATGGACCACCTATACGAGCAACACCACCGTTGCCAGTTGTAAATGTTTCGTCGATGTATGCCCAACCAGCTTCTGGGTCAAATAGTGGTGTGTTAGCTTCGCTGTGTTTTTTCCAATATTCATATAGTCCCTTGAATGTTGCTTGTTTTTCTTCTTCTAGTTCTGAGAAGTCTTTGGTCATATCTGTAAATAATGCACCATCTTCACCCTGGCCAAGAAGTTCAATATTTGATGAGTTTGTTGCAGCTACACCATACCAAGCGTCAAATAGTGGGAATAGTACTGTAGATTCGTCAGCCACATCGTCAATTTCTATTGGATCGTCTGGGTTTATTCCTTTTTCTTCAGCGTTTGCTGTGTTTACATAGGTAATTAGAGATTCGATATTGTATGGGAAAGCAAAATATTCGCCATCGATATTGAAGTTTCCGCCAATACCTTCATCAAAGTTATCCCATCCACCTATTTCTTCTTGTAGTTTTTGGGAATCAACTGCTGCTAGGATATCATTGCCTACTAGGCCATAAAGTCTATCAGCAGGGATAGCAAAAAGATCAGCAACATCTTCGTTTGTAGCATCTGTAGAATCTATGATCTCAAGGTGATCAAAAGCACCCATTGTCTTAAATTCTATCTCTGCATTTGGATATTTTTCCTTAACCCTCTCAGCTGCTGCCTCATAGTGTGGAAGCCAAGCTTCTTCTACTTGTACAGAAAGTGTGCCAGCAATGTCTTCGTTAACTTCTGCTGTTTCTGTTACTTCTGTGTTTTCTCCTGCTTCTTTACTATCAGCTGGTGCGTCAGCTTTTTTGCCGCCACCACAAGCTGTCAATACAAAGGCAAGGCTTAGTGCCATAAAACCTTTAATAGCATTTTTCATATAATTCCTCCTTAAAATGAAAACGTTATTGTATTCATATTATAAATAATATTGCGAAAATAGTCAATATCATATTTTAGATTTGTTAAAAATTTACCATTTAAAAAAAACCGTCATCTGGACGGTTTTTCATCATTAGGAACTATTCTATTGTTTGAGTGGCCATATTTTCTTCTATTTCTTTTGCTGGCTTTTTTTCTATATTTTCAAAATGAAGCTCTTCATCTTTTACACTAAGCTTGATCACAGCATCCCTATCTAGTTTGCCATCTAAGATATCTTCTGCAAGTCTATCTTCTATCATCTTTGTGATGTGGCGTTCTAGTGGTCGTGCTCCATATTCATCGTTGAATCCTTCTTTGGCAAGAAGTTTTACGACTTCTTTGTCGTATTCTATGTCTATGTCGATGTTATTTAGCCTATCACGAGTCTTATCTAGCATGAGACTTGTGATCTCTCCTATGTTTTCCTCGCTTAGTGGGTTAAACATTATCACTTCATCTAGCCTGTTTAGAAACTCTGGAGCAAAGGCTTCCTTTACTTCGCCTTCTATGATTTCTTTGGTTCTATCCTTATTTTTCTCTTCAACATTGCCAGTTTCAAAACCTATAGTTTGCTTTTGGTTAAGGCTTGATACGCCTACATTACTTGTCATAATTATGATAGTGTTTTTAAAGTCCACTGTGCGACCTTGGCCATCTGTAAGTCTACCATCATCTAGGATTTGTAGGAGTAGATTGAAAATATCTGGGTGGGCCTTTTCTATCTCGTCAAAGAGTATTACAGAATATGGATGGTTTCTAACTTGCTCTGTTAGTTGTCCACCTTCTTCATAGCCTACATATCCTGGAGGAGAACCCACAAGTCTGGATACGGCAAATTTTTCCATATATTCACTCATGTCCATGCGGATTAGGTGGTCTTCTGATCCAAAGATATTGGATGCTAATGTCTTTGCCAGGTAAGTTTTTCCAACACCTGTTGGCCCTACAAATATAAATGAACCTATTGGTTTAGATGGGTCCTTTAGGCCAACTCTAGCCCTTTTTATGGCATGGGCTACTGATTTTATGGCCTCATTTTGGCCTATGACAGTTCCTTTCATAGCTGTATCCAGATTTGCATATTTTTCTTTTTCATCTTCTGTAAGCTTTGTTACTGGAACCTTGGACCAGGATGCAACTATGCTTGCTATGTCATCGTAGCCTATAAATTTGTTTGGCTTTTCCTTATTTTTCTTTTCTCTTTCTGCCTCTAGGTCAAATTTGGCTTGGTTTATTATATCTCTTAGTTCTGCAGCTTTTTCAAAGTCTTGGTCTCTAACTGCTTGTTCCTTTTGACCTATGAG
>CABTWT010000174.1 GCA_902488555.1 uncultured Anaerococcus sp. | reverse complement strand
TGAAGCTTTTGATTCTAAATATTTTTTTCCTCTTTTAGCCATTTAATTCCTCCTGTGGTCAACGAGTAAACTCTCCCACTAATCTTCTACAGTGACTCCCATACTTCTTGCTGTTCCAGCTATCATGCTAACTGCAGCGTCTAGGCTTGCTGCGTTAAGATCTTGCATTTTTGTGTTTGCAATTTCTTCTAATTGTGCACGTGTGATTTTACCAACTTTGTTTTTGTTTGGTTCACCAGATCCCTTGTTAAGGTTGATAGCTTTTTTGATTAATACTGGTGCTGGTGGTGTTTTTGTTATGAACTTAAAGCTTCTATCCGTAAATACTGTTAGTTCTACCGGTATTATCATTCCAGCTTGGTCGGCTGTTTGTGAATTAAATGCTTGCACGAAGTCCATGATGTTGATTCCGTGAGGACCTAGTGCTGTACCTACTGGTGGTGCTGGAGATGCTGCTCCTGCTGGTACTTGTAATTTTACTACTGCTTGTACTTCTTTATCTGCCATATTTTACCTCCTTGTGGTCGTATCGGGGGATTACCCTCCCACTTTTGACAGTTATCTACTAGATTGTTTCAATATCTGAGTATTCAAGATCGATTGATGTATCCCTACCAAAGATATCTACAAAGGCTTTGATAGTTTGTTTCTCTTTGTCGATCTCTGTAACTTTTCCTACAAAGTCCTTAAATGGACCTGCAATGATATTTACATCGTCTCCCACATTTACGTCTATGTCTAGGACTACCTTCTCTTCTTTGACACCAAACTTTCTTACTTCTTGTGGTGTTAGAGGAACAGGTTTCCTATCTGGACCTACAAAGCCTGTAACTCCTTGGGTGTTTCTGATGATATACCAGCTTTTGTTGGTGATATTCATCTTTACCATTACATAGCCTGGGAATAATTTTCTAGTTTTTACTTTTTTCTGATCGTTTTTAATCTCTACGTATTCTTCTGTAGGCACTGTTACATCGACTATGTCTGGGTTTTGTTCGTTTTCGATCATTGACCTAATCTTGTCGCAAACCCTATTTTCATAGCCTGTGTAGGTATGAACTACATACCATTTTGCCTTGTCGTTAGATTCTTCTTTTTCTACAGTATCTTCTACTGTATTTTCTTCTAAAGATTCATTTTTATCTGACATATGTCACCTAAATAATAAATCCTAATAGGAAAGCAAATAATTTGTCTAGTAAGTAAATAACTACGCCAGTGATAGCACTAATTAATAGTACTAGGCCTGTGTATTGAAAAGTAATTTCCTTACTTGGCCATTGGATTTTTTTTCTTTCCTTTTTAGTAGATGCGAAAAATCCTTCGTTTTTCTTAGCCTTAGCCATTTTTTGCTCCTATTTTGTTTCTTTGTGTACTGTGTGTTTTTTACAGAAAGGACAATATTTTCTAAGTTCCAATCTTTCTTGATGGTTCTTTTTGTTTTTTGTGGTATCGTAGTTTCTGTTTTTGCATTCAGTACATGCTAACTTTACTTTATCTGCCATTCAAACACCTCCTATTTTTTATACGGATATTTCCTACAAGTGAATATAATACCTTGCATACGACTATTTGTCAACAGTATTTTCTTCTAATTTTTGGTAAAATTCGATTCTTTTCTTAAGAAGAAATTCTCTTATGTCTTCCATATCGTGGTTTGAATAAGTCTGGTCCATATATTCTAATATAATATCTTCTATGTCAGGCAGGATAAATACTCCCTTATCATACATCTTTCCAAGGTAATTATCCTCCCTATCATAGTAGACTTCTGGTGGGTAATCTTCTAGTTTGCTGGTATCAAAGCTTATAAAGCTTTCCTTAGTATAGACCCTACCATGGCTAACTAGGACACACTCTTTGGGATTTATTTCACGTCCTGTTTTATAATCTCTCATCTAGAGGGCCAATCCAAGATTAACCATTTCATCTTTTATTTGATTTGCATAAGTTTCTGCAAGATCATCTGTACTTGCCTCAACCATAACTCTAATGAGTGGTTCTGTACCAGATGCCCTTACCAAAACCCTACCAGAATCGCCAAGTTCTTTTGTAATCTGATCTATTTTTGCTTTTAGCTTTTCATTGGATAAACTTTCTTCTTTATCTTTAACCCTTACATTTACTAGAACTTGAGGGTAGATTTTAAGGTCTCTTGTTAGGGATTTGAGGTCAGTTTTTTGGTCAATCATTGCTTCCATGATCCTAAGTGATGTCAAGATTCCATCGCCAGTGTTGGCATATTTGGAAAATATTATATGTCCAGATTGCTCTCCACCTATCTCTAATCCTTGCTCATCCATGGCTAGGTGAACATATTTGTCCCCTACTTTGGTTTTTACATAGTCTATGCCTATATTGTCCAAAGCTTTGTATAGACCTATATTTGACATAATAGTAGTTGCTATAGTGTTGCTTTCTAGTTTGCCCTCATCTTTTAG
>CABTWT010000173.1 GCA_902488555.1 uncultured Anaerococcus sp. | reverse complement strand
TCTATAATTTCTATGAAAATATTGAAATCAAATGGTTTTTCAGTCTTGGATTCTAACCAAGCTATAGAATCAATTTGAGATGTAGATTTTTCGTAAGTTTGAAGGACAACATTTTTTGCATTTCTATCATTTCTAGAAGTTGAAAAGTTGTGGATGAACCTATGAAACTCCTCTCTTCCCCTTTCATATTCCTCTTCAAAAACTTCGTCTATGGCAGCTTCTTTGAGTAGAACATTGGTAGACTCACTTACAACCTTAAAAGCTGGTGAGAGATTATCAAAATAATAAAAATATTCCCTGAGCATATCCGATGCAAAAGAGTGCATGGTTTGGATATGAGCATGCTTTATAAGTTTGATTTGATTTTTTATAAACTTGTTTGCAGGGTCTTTTTCAAGAAGTTCCTCTAAAGCAAGTCTTATCCTATCTTTCATCTCTATAGATGCTTTATTGGTAAAAGTTACAATTACCATTTTATCTATATCAATATGGTCTTTTACAAGTAAATTTATGACCCTATCGACCAAGACTCTAGTCTTTCCAGAACCTGCTGCGGCTGATACTATTATATTTTTATCACGCTCTTCTATAGCCTTAAGCTGGTTTTTTGTATACTTGATATCAGCCATCAGTCTTCCTCCTCCCTGCTCAAATCTTCTAGTTTCTTATCCTTGTCAAAATCCCTATACTTGTCACTATCAATTGACTCATCAAACTTGCAAACTCCCCTGTAATCACAATATTGACACTCATTCATTGTCTCAGAGTATCTGATTGGATTAAGCTTTATATTTCCAACTTTTATCTCTTTGATATATTTACTTACAAGATTTTTAACAAATCTATCTAGTAAAATTTTCTCATCCTTTTCTAGAATATCGGTGTTTTTTCTGTCAATTACATCTATATTTTTGAAATCATCATAATTTTTATCAATTAGTTTAAAAACTTCTTCATTTATTTTGATAAGAAGTCCATTCATTTTAAACTTATCTTGGTAGATTTTTGATATAAGTTCTTTGTCATAGGCTTGGTCAAGCTTGACCAATTCGTCAGAAAGTGGCATATAAAAAGATCCAATTGGCTTTATATAGTCGTTTTTGATATCAGCGCTCATCATATATACTAAGAGCTGTAGGTCCAGGCCATTTAGGACATTTACCAACTTAAATACCTTATTACCAGTCTTGTAATCTATAATTCTTAAAAAATCATCAGCCTGGTCAATCCTATCAATCCTTCCCCTAATATAGTTTTCCTCATCAACATAAACAGGAGGAAAGTCTCCATCCTTGCCATAGCCAAAATCAACCTCCACATCAGAAACCTTAAATTCTCCCTTTTTTAGTTGGTTGATAATCTCCCTAGAATTAGCCTTGGTATTTTTTAATATATTTTTTACTATAAAAACATTTCTAGGGTCAGCTTTTCTCGCCTTATCCATTATCTTATCTATGGAGTCCTCAAAATTTTGCCTTAGTTGGTCTTCAAATTCATCATAATCTATGGAATAAAGGTCAGTATTTATAAGTGTCTTTGAGATATCTTCCAGAGAATTGTGGACCAGACTTCCTAGTTCTCTGGCATCGACGTCGTAATTTTCCTCATAAGCTGGTCTTAGACCAAAGTTTACAAAATATCTATATGGGCACCTAGAATAAGTTTCAATTTCTGTAATATTGAAATGATTCTTGCTGTATATTTTCTGAGCAGTGTCTAAATGCAATGATGCCTTGTCATTAGTGTGAAATAACCCCTTTAGTAATAGATCATATGAACCATAGTTTTCTATATAGGATTTATAAGTTTTTGTAAAATCAAGGCCAGAAATGCTTTCTCCTCTTCTAATCTTCCACAAGTTATCCATAGTATATTTTTGGCTAAGGTCCTTGGAGTAAATAAGATCAGCTTCTTTTAAATTAGTAAGGTCATTGATTTCTAACTTAGGAAAAATATTTAATATACCATTTAAAACTGGAGATTTGTTTATACCAGCTCCACTTCTATCACTTAGAGCAAAGGATAGGTAAATCTTTTCAGATTTTTCAAACATCTTGTAAAGATTTAGTTTTTCTTTTTCTTCTAAGTCTTCTTCATAGATTTTTAAATCCAAGTTTATAGCTCGAAGTTTTTCCTTTTCTTCCTTGCCCATGATAAAATCTCCTGTAGATTTTGATGGGAAAAATGTATCGTTAAGGCCTAGGGCAAAATTTATCTCAGTATCTGCAATCCTTGGCGATTTGAAGCTTGATATGGTGACATGGTCCTTACTTGGTGGAATAATCCCGATTTCAATATCCTCTGCTACTGATTTTATGATATTATATATGCCTTTGATATCATTGTCTCTTTGACCCATCAAGGAATGTAATTCTTCAAGTATTGCCATTAGCTTATCCCAAACCTGAGCATTTTCTTCATAATTATCCAAATCGTTTTCTTCTTTTAAGATAGTTTGGTAATTGTTAATGCCTG
>CABTWT010000172.1 GCA_902488555.1 uncultured Anaerococcus sp. | reverse complement strand
TATACCAAGGGATTATAAACATTTTGACTTCTCCATCAGTTTTAGTTTCTGATTATATGGAGATAGGAGGGATGGGGGCAGCCTTTGTAAACGCTGGTTTGATGCTGTTTCTATCAGTTTTTGTTTCTAATAGAAGTGGGGCTAGACTTACTGGTGCACATATATCTGGCCTATTTACTGTATTGGGATTTTCTTTTTTTGGTAAGAATATTTTAAATACAATTCCATTAATGGTGGGAGTCTACTTGTATTGTAAGTATAAAAAGCTAGAAGTATCAAATTATATGCATGTTATGTGTTTTGTAACTGGCATTAGCCCAGTGGTATCTTTGTTTTACTTTGGATTAAATTTTAGCATAATTACAGGCTTTACCTTAGGCGCTCTTGTCGGTATCTTGGTAGGTTTTATAATAATTCCTATTTCGGCAAACATGATTGCCTTTCATGATGGGTATTCACTATACAATGTTGGCTTTAGCCTTGGCATTATAGGAATAATTATTGCTGGAAATTTGAGGATGTTTGATAGGATTATTCCAGAAGTTAATATAATATATACAGGCAGTGATTTGTATCCTTTAGTTTTTTTATCAATCATATGTACTATATTTGTATGCTACGGCCTGATAAAAAACAAAGGTCTAAAGGGTTACGGTAAATTGCTCAAACAAAGTGGTAGACTAGTAAGCGACTTCACTATTTTATTTAATAAATACTTGGTAATTTTTAATGTTGGCATAACTGGAATTATTTCTATCTTATATGTCAAAATCTGTGGTGGAGTTATAAATGGGCCAATATTAGGAGGTATACTCACTGTCATGGGCTTTAGTGTATTTGGTAAACATCCTAAAAATGTACTTCCTATAATGCTGGGAGTTTTAATAGCCAGTATCTATAATAAGTATGATCCTTCTGGAACACCAGCCATATTAACGGCTCTGTTTTCAACTACAATAGCACCTATTGCTGGAGAATTTGGAGTATTAGCTGGTATTTTTGCAGGATTCACTCATAAGGCTGTTGCTACAAATGTTGGTTTCATTCACGGTGGCATAAACTTATATAATAATGGACTTGCAGGAGGATTTGTTGCTGCAGTTTTGGTACCATTATTTAGAAATTTAATTGAGAGGTATAAGGATGAATAAAGAAAGAGAAAACGCACGTAGAATAGTAGATCTTATAATGCAATACTATACTTACCACGAATACTCTCATATAAATGTTGACATTTCAATAGATGAAGAGAGGACAAAGATTGTAGTAGAAGGCCAAGTTAATCCTAGGGATGTCGATACAAGGGCGCTAGAAAGAGTATTTATGAACCCCAGAGTAAGTGAGTACGACCATTATTACGAAGGTTTGATGAATACTGCAGACATGGAGGAATTTAAGACTATAGGATACTTGATGGATGATGCTTATATTAATTTAGACGGAAATACTCTATTAGTAAAACTATACAGAAAGCATTTAAAATAGCCATAAAAAAAGAAGTGAACCTAAATTATTGGTTCACTTCAAAATTTACTGGCTATTTTTTATTTGTTTTCTTTTTCTATAGCAGCTTGTGCAGCAGCTAGTTTTGCTATTGGAACTCTAAATGGAGAGCATGAAGCGTAGTCAAGTCCAACATTGTATAGGTATTTTACAGTGTTAGGTTCACCACCGTGCTCACCACAAATACCTAAGTGTAGGTCTTTGTTTGTGCTTAGTCCCTTTTCAACAGCAGTTTCTACTAAGAAACCAACGCCTTTTTGATCTAGTACTTGGAATGGATCTTTTTCATAAATATCTTTTTCTAGATATAGTGGCAAGAACTTACCAGCGTCATCTCTTGATAGACCAAAGGTCATTTGTGTCAAGTCGTTTGTACCGAAGCTGAAGAAGTCAGTGATTTGAGCAATTTCATCAGCTGTTATTGCAGCTCTTGGGATTTCAATCATTGTACCTACTAAGTAGTCAATTTTTGTTCCTTTTTCTTCAAATACTTTTTCGATTTCATCATTAACTTCGTCTATAACATATTTTAATTCATGAACATCATTTGAAAGTGGAATCATTATTTCTGGTACAACTTTGATTCCATCTTCATGGCAGTGGATAGCAGCTTGGATTATAGCACGAGCCTGCATTCTAGATATTTCTGGATATCTTACCCCAAGTCTTAGTCCTCTGAAGCCTAGCATTGGGTTAACTTCTTGTAGTTCAGCTATTCTCTCACGTACACGGTTTGGCTCAATACCTAAGTCATGAGCTAGATCTTTGATTTCAGCTTCTCCTCTTGGTAAAAATTCGTGAAGTGGTGGATCTAGAAGTCTTACTGTAACTGGTCTTTCACCCATTAGTGAATAGATTTTATAGAAGTCATCTTCTTGCATTGGTAGGATTTTATCAAGTGCTGCTTCTCTAGTTTCAAGGTCATCTGCAAGAATCATTTTTCTTACTTGGAAGATTCTATCTTCTTTAAAGAACATGTGCTCTGT
>CABTWT010000171.1 GCA_902488555.1 uncultured Anaerococcus sp. | reverse complement strand
TGAGTATCGGCTAGTTCGTTTAGGGCATGGGCTGCTTCTATGGCTATAAAGCCACCACCTGCAACGAATATTTCCTTTGGATGATTTTCTTCATAATAGGCTCTAATATTTTCCACATCTACTACATTTCTGATTGTAAATACATGGTCTTTATCAGTTCCCTTTATGGATTTTGGTACGTTGGCGTGGGCTCCTGTTGCTAGTACTAGATAATCGTAATTATCGTCAAATTCTAAGCCAGTTGTTTTGTCCAAAACTTTGATGGATTTGTTTTCCCTGTCGATTGCAAGGACTTGGTGGTAGTTTTTTGCCTTTATATTGTATCTTTTGGCAAAGCTCTCGCTGTCCCTGTGGACCAAATCTTGGCTGTTTTTTATTTGGTAGGATAGGTAGTAGGGCAATTCGCAGTTGCCAAAGCTCATATCCCTATCTTTTTCGTACATTACTATTTCTATATTTTCATCAAGACGACGCAGTGAAGTGGCAAGGGTCGCCCCAGCTGCTACATCTCCTACTATTATAACTTTCATTTTTTCTCCTCCCTTGTCCGGTTCTTAGTAAGTATTTACCCCAAAATAAAAAAAGGAGCTTCGCGCTCCTTAAATGCATCCAAAGCCCTCATTTTGGATCCAATCATTTTACCTAAGCTTTGTAAGCTTTGGCTCTATTATTTATTTGAAAAGTTGGTCAAAATCGATAGCTTGGTCATTCGGTAGGGTTCTAAAGTCTAGTTTCTTACCACTAGCTTCGATTTTCTTAAATGTATCAATATCATTTTGATCCACAAAGATACTTTCATTTACCTTTTCTTTGCCACTTGTTTGGTGGATATTTCCAACGTTAACTGAATCGATTTCAATTCCATCTTCAATTAATTTTAGGGCATCTGCTGGACTTTCTACCAAAACAAGTGCATCTTCTTCTTCAAGGTCTTTGATTTTTGTACTAGCTTCGCTTAGGCCGAAGAAATATGATTTTGATCCCATTGGTGTTACCAAATCCATAAGATGCTGTTGTTTTTCGTCTTCACTTACAGGGTCGTTTGCTACAACCATTACATCAGCGCCAACTTCTTTCATCCAATTTCTGGCTACTTGGCCGTGCAATAATCTATCGTCAATTCTTAACAAAACTGTTTTTGCCATAAATTTTCCTCCTATTTACTTACTCCCTCATATTTTCTTATATTTCATATTTAAGCACTTTACCTTAAGACATATGTATTGTCATATTATTTTTTCCGACTTAGTAAAATTCATTAATTATTTATAAAAATTATAAAATTTTATAAAAACTTGAAGATTTTTGAATAAAATACGATTTTTGACAAGTATAATAGATAATTTTTGATATACTATATAATGATATTGATTATCAATATACATCGATTATAAGGAGGTATACTTTTGAAAATATATAATAAATTATTTTCTTATATTCCAGATAAAAAAATTAATGGTATATTATCAGTTGTTTTTACAGCCTTAGGATGTTTTGTCCAATTTTATGCTTACTATTTAATTTGGCAAATACTTGAAAGTGTTTTTACAAAAGGAGATTATTTAGGTGTAAAATTTAGTGCATCTTATGTATTAAATTTATTTATAGTACAAGCTATATTATACATAGTAGGGACTTGGATGAGCCATTTAGCGGCTTTTAGCTTGGAAACGAGGCTTAGGGAAAAAGGAATTAAGAATTTAATAAATGCTTCGAATACATTTTTTGATACTCATCAGTCAGGAGAAGTTAGAAAAATTATAGATAACAATGTTGAGCAAACTCATATGAGTGTCGCTCACTTAATACCTGACCATACAGCGGCAATTATTACACCGATACTATTGCTGATCTTGGTTTTTAATATAGATCTTTATCTAGGCATATTTTTCGTAATAATTGTTTTAATATCTATGTTTTTACTTTATAAAATGTCTGGTGAAAAAGAATTTACCATAGCTTATATGAAAAAATCTGATGAACTTAATGGCCAGGCTGTTGAATATGTCAGAGGATTGCCGGTTGTAAAGATTTTTAATGCTCCACTCATAGGTTTTAAAAAGTTATATAGGACTATTAACGATTATAGAGATATGATTTACGCTTATTCTATGTCTTGTAGGTTGCCCTTTGTAAGTTTTCAATGGGTATTAAATATTTTTATAATTACGCCTATATTTATTGCTATTTATATGGTAGTGAGAAATGGCGCTGATCCTTATCTTTGGTCTGCTAAGCTTCTATTTTTTACCTTGTTTATGGGTTTATTTTTCTCAGATTTGATGAAGATTATGTATGTCGGCATGTACAACGTAGAGGCAACTACAGCAGTAGACAATCTCGAAAATCTATTTGATGAGATGAATGCCAATAAAACTACTTATGGAAATGATGATTTTATAGATAATTATTCTATAGAATTTAAAAATGTAAGTTTTTCTTATGAAAAAAAGACCAAGATAATAGATAATTTATCTTTTAAATTAGACGAAAATAAAGTTTATGCCCTAGTAGGTCCATCTGG
>CABTWT010000170.1 GCA_902488555.1 uncultured Anaerococcus sp. | reverse complement strand
GCGACAACTGCAAATACTCCATCATTATCTTCAATCAATTTCTTAACAGATTCGCCAGTCATTCTACCCTTATCATCAGTATCAGCAATTAAAACATCTACATCCAATACCTTTGCTATAGTTCTCACTGATGAATGAGTATCTTTTGAAATAATTAATTTGTAGCCATCACTAGGTCTTCCCTTTGGATAAATATTTTCATCTTTCCATTTATTTTTTGCATTATCTCTAGCACAAGCTAAGGCAGAAAGATTGCCGTAAGTACCACCAGACACAAAAGTACCAATAGCTTCCTCTGGCCAGTCAAGATTTTTTTTAAGCCAATCCACCACTTGGTTTTCAGCATAAATAGCACCAGCCCCATTTTCCCAGATACCACCAAAAACATTAGCTGCAGATACAACCTCATCAAAGGCAACAGCTGCCTTGGTAGGAGCACATGGGATATAGGCAAAATTCATAGGATCATCTGCTGAGCGAGTAGCCTTATTTAGAGTTTCAAAAATATCTAATGCTTTCTTTGGTCCAATACCATCCTCTGTTATAGTATCGCCAACACTATGTCTCAACTCCATGGCTGAAAGAGCAGTAGTTTTTGGATCCGATCCAGAAACAGTTCTCTCCTTAGCCCAATTCAATGCTAATTCTACAGATTCATCTTCATAATTCCAAAATTTATTATCCATAATTCACCTCTAGTATTAAGATTTATAGTTCTAAAATAACCTCTACTAGTAAAATACATAAAAATTTAAAACTACGCAAGCACACGGTATGAATCACTAAAGTAAACTACCAAAATATAACCTTTATTTATGTGGATTTAATGAATTAATACAAAATAATTTCAGAAAACTACTACAAATTCTAACACTATTTCTAATATAAACTAACCTATAAATATTATTGTGCAATAACTAACAAATCATCTATAAATTTTATTCTATACCAGCATCCTTAATAACAGCCTTGATGATTTCTTGTTCTTTTAAGGGTTTTGTAGTAGTTGTGAAATCTTCTTTGACAACAATATCTGGCTTTGTCTTGTCTAATTCGTTTATAGAACCCGATTCTGTAAGGCCTAAGCCGTCTGAAAATCTTAATACATAACCTGTTCTTGGTAGATCCACTTGTAATGGGTCAAATCCTATTCCATCGCCTCCAGTTCTTGTGCCAACTAATGTTGCAATTTTCGTTTCTTTGCAAAATGATGCTAACATTTCCGCTGATGAATACACGCCTTCGTCTACCAATAGATAAATATTACCCTTAAAACCAATAGTATTCTCAGCTGCTTCTACATAATCTTCATAGGATAGGTAATAATCAAAGTCCTTTAGAATCTCTTTTGTCTTTTCATCATAATCAGAATTTTCTACAAAATATTCAATATCAGATCTATAGCCCTCTTGTTTTATAGCTTTACTATTAATCTTGCCTGATTTTATAAAGCTATAGTTTATTGTTTGGTAATCATTATCTAAAATTTTTGGAAGCAAAAACTCTTGCCAATATCTGGAGTCTCCTCCTCCGTTTCCCCTGATGTCTATTATTAAATTAGGGTAATCTTTAATCTCTAGCAAGAAATCATCTAAAACTTCCTCGTCTTTTTTTCTATACAGATCTTCCAGCATAGAATTTATTTTCATATAGGCTAACTTATCTTTTAAAATTATATCAGTTGTTAAGTTAGCTACATCTGAAGAATCCTCTCCTGCATAGTTCATATTTTCCTTTATATAATCTTTTATACTTTGGTTATTAATATTGTATCTTTTTCTAACATTTTCTTTTTCGTATATTTTTGAAAAATCACGGCGCCAATCAGAATTTGGAGTGTGATAATAGCTTATGTATAAGCTTTTTGCAAATGATTCATCTATTAAACTAGTGTGCCTATTGTTTAGCTCTGCTAAAACATCATTCATCCTATTATAAAAATCCCAATCGTTTTTGGATTCTCTTATGTAATTCTCGTACTCTTCTTTGTTATCAAGCCAATCTATGCC
The DNA here is from genome assembly GCA_902488555.1 of uncultured Anaerococcus sp. Next base: position 557 of record CABTWT010000170.1, on the reverse strand, counting down.
ATACGCTATCTTATTAATTTCAAAAAATGGATAATATGTCTTTAATGTGTCATAAGCATAGTCAAAATCATACAAATAATCTTCTGTACTAAGGTCAAATTCTGTATCGTCTATTTCTTTTAAATTTATAGTATTTATATCATTTTCTTTATTTTGATTAATATTATTTACAAATGTTATTAGTATAACTACTACAGGTATTATTAATAGCAATTTTCTTTTTTTCATATAATCTCCTGGCAAATCATTAGATGATTTTACATTATAATTATAATAAATTTACAGGCATAATAAAAGCAAGCACTCAATCAAAAGCAAGGTGCTTGCCAAATATATCTATTTAATATTGTGTTTTTCCATTCTCTCTTTAAAAAGATCTGTTATTATTTTTTCTAACTCTTCACGTTCTTTTTCTGGCAATGCTCCTGGTTTCTTGGCCACTTCATACAATTCAGGATTCTCATTTGCTATTTTTTCTACTGCCTTGGTTGTGGCATGACCTCTTACAAAAAATGGTATTTTCTTAATCCACTCTTCTGGTACAAGTGCTAAAATTT
>CABTWT010000169.1 GCA_902488555.1 uncultured Anaerococcus sp. | reverse complement strand
TTTTGTTCAACAAATTCTTTGTTAAAGGCAGTTACACAGCATACTTCTGATCCAAAGTCTTCATCTGTTGTTAGAGATCTAACTGGTCTAATTTTTCCACTTTGCAAGAATTCTTGAGCAAATTGGTCATCTAAAACTGCTCCTTGGATTTCTCCACTTTCAAGTGACTGGATTACAGCAGCTGCATCAACTGGTTTTACCGTAACATCATCTGGATTTATATCATCGTGGATTAAAAATCTTAAAAGTGTGTTATGTCCACTATTTCCAATACCATTTGTTACAGCAACTGATTGACCTATCATATCTTCTGTTGATTGGTAATCACTTTCATCTAGTACATAAAGTGATTTACATCCTGAGTGAGATGCAGTTGAGAATACGTATTGTAGTCCCTTTGTAGCTGGAACTATTAGTGAACCAAATTCACCAGTCATAGCATCAAGTTGACCACTTGAAAGTGCATCTTTACCTGTTTTTGTATTTACAAATTCTACTTCTACACCATTTTCTTCAAAATATCCATTTATATCCGCAAGGTTTTGACCAGCTATACATAAATCACCATCAAAACCAATTTTAACTTTTGAACCATATCTTGGTTCTTCTTCTAGTGTAGCCGCTTTTACAACACTTTGATATTCACTAACATTTTTTTCTGCTGTTTCTGTATTTTGCTCTGAGCTTGCATTTTGATTGCCACAAGCTGATAGAGTCAATCCTCCAAGTAAAATTAAAGCTAAAAGTTTATTTTTTTTCATTATTATTCTCTCCTAATTTATTCATCACTACAACTATGTTGTTCAATTTTTTCCATGTCAAAGTTCTCATTCATAAAATCAACCACTTCTAGGTCATCTGCCATGTGGTCATTATGGTTTATATAATTATCTTCGATAGGACTATTTGCATTGCTACATCCACTAAGTACAAAACTAAAAATTAAAGCTAGTAAGTAAAACTTATTTTTATTTTTCACATCCTTCCTTTTGTAGATTAATTTACATAAACAAATAAAAAGCCCGTCCAAAAAAAGGACGAGCTTATCGTGGTTCCACCTTAATTTATTTTAAGAAAAAATCTTAAAACCTCAATGTGCTTAACGGGCACTAGCGTTATAGCCTACTATAATTTCGGTATAAAACTCAAAGATGCACTTCCACAGACTTCCTATGATTTTTCTCAGCAAATAAATCTCTCTGTAATAGAAAAATTCTATGTACTCTCTCTTTTCGACGTTTTTATTTATGTAATAAAAAATATACACCATCAAAAAAATAAAGTCAAGTCTTTTTATAAATATATTTCACTTTTAAAATAATTTGATATTTTTGCGTAGTGATATTTCTCTTTAGTTCTAAAAAAATACCTGGTATACTATAATTAGATGAAATTTATAGAGGTGAATCATGGATTTACAAAATTATGATATTTCAATCATTTCTGACCCACATGTTTTAAGCAGTGATTTGATATCCAATAGCGAAGAATTTATTAAAGAAATAAAAATAGAAAGAAAATTAACAGTAGAAAGTGAGGACTTGTTCAAAGAAGCCCTGGCAATGGTTGATAAGGCCAATAGCCAGTTTTTATTTTTGCCAGGAGATTTGGTAAAAGAAGGAGAATACAAATCCCATGAATTTGTAAGAGAAAACTTGCTAGCGTGGAAGAATAAAAACAAAGATAGAGAAATCTTTCTAATTCCAGGCAATCACGATTTGAACAATCATAGATCTTACGATTTTAAAAATAATAGGAAAACTAAAAATACCAATCCAAAAGAATTCTATGACATATATAGTTTTGTTTACGAAAACAAATATGTTCTAGAAATGTACAAGGATTCGACAATATTTCATAATTATTTGGACAGAGTCAACAAAGAATACGAAAGAGAGGAAGAATATTCATACTACGCTCATGGATATTTTTCCTATCTAGCAAGGATTCCTAGCAGTAGAAATGATAGCACGGGCCTAAGCCTTATATGCGTAGATACTTCAATATATTCTGCAGATACAGAACAAAATCACAGGGATAACAGAGAAAATGTACCAGGTTCTATAATTATTGAACAGATGAAGTGGATTGTAGATAAAATCGATGAAGCAAAAAGAAGAAATGATCTTATTTTCGTCATAGCCCACCATGCCCTTATGCCAAATTTTAGAAATCAAGAGCTGGTATTCTCCCCTTTTATCATAAAAGAATGGAGAAGTAAGTATGAATGTGATGACCCTAGAATTGATGGTAAGACTCCTATAGAAGTCCTTGCTGACAATGGTGTCAAATTTGTATTTACTGGCCACCTCCACGAAAATGGTACAGCTAAATATATTTCAGAGATGGGAAATATTATATATGACATACAAACAGGTTCTACTGTTACCTACCCACTTCCAATTAGGCATATAAAAGTCATAAACCAGGTTGCAGAAAAAAGTGGCTATGAAGTTTATATAAAAACTGAACTAATCAAAGAATTTACCTATATGAATTTGCATGGCGAATACGAAATTATCAAAGATGCCATCAACTATACTCTAGGTAAGCAGCTAAGCTTAGAAG
>CABTWT010000168.1 GCA_902488555.1 uncultured Anaerococcus sp. | reverse complement strand
TTCAGACGTGTGCTCTTCCGATCTCATTATCTGGTGTAGCTTTTATAGTTACCTTATCTCCCACATTGGCACTTGTAGGAACTTCTACACGTCCATTTGTTGGTGTTTTATAACTTATATTGTAGCTTTGAATATTGTTTATTGCATTTTCATTAGTATAAAATTTTTCTATCCAGTTTTTACTATTCTTGACATTGGATAGGTTGTAAGTGTAATTTACACCTAGTCCCACATAACCACCTGGATTATATGAAGTTTCAACAACCATCAAAATATATCCAGGGCGTGTTGTATTAACACTAATGGTTTTTATTTTAGAAACCACTTGTCCTGTCTCTTGACTTTTTTCTGGAATATTTGTAAATTTAATATTTTTTGAAATATCATTTTTCCCACTTAAATTATTAATATCAAAAGTTGAATTAATGTTTTCTAAGCTAGTATTCTTCGGTACTTCATATGTTGTGATCTTAGCATCATTTACATTGATTCCATACTTATCGTGTGCTCTGTGGAATTTTATTTCACGATTTTTATTTTCCTTGTACGGAGGGAATAAGAACACTTGTCTGTATTTGTAGTTTGTCTTATCTATTTCAATAATCTTTGTATCTACTAATAATCCAAGTTCTGAGTCATTGTAGTCCTGACGCCAATTTATTTCATCAGATCTATCTGGATCTACAATCTCCCAGCCAGATCCTGCTCTTTGTGGGCTTGATGCTAATTCATCACCAATCTCTAGGCTATAGGCACTAGTATCATCCTTGTCGTCTACTAATAGCTTGGCTGTTTTTTCTCCGCTTGTAGATGCTTCTCCAGTATTTTTATTGGTATCATTTTCTCTGATATAAATTTTGCCGTCTTTTAGAATTGCAACTTGCCAGTTAGTGTTAGCTTTTTCATAACCTTGAGCTGCTCCTGTTTCTACTAAGTTATAGATACCTGGAACTAGGTCTTTGAAGGATACTTTTCCTTTTTTATCAGATTTAGTCCATCTTGCATCTTCGCTTGGCTTTGGTCCAACTAGTTTAAAGGTTGCACCAGTAACTGCATCGTGGCCACCTTTGTCATTTTCTTCTTGGTTTACCTTGTCGATAGAAAATTCATATCTCTTCTTTTCGTTTGCTACATCTAGGTAGTCATCTGATATATAAGAACCCTTGATATCATCTGCTATGTTATATTTCTTAATAGGATCTCCTACTACTATGTCAGATACTGGCTCATAGTAGTCTGATTTCCATGATGGCCCTTCTGATGTGTTAAGGTCCATTCCTGTACCTACTCCACCATATTCATTTGTATAAGGAATCTTAACATCTACAACTATTGGTCTTCCTTTTATTAAGGAATTTCCACTTGCATCTGTTAATTCCTTCTCGTTGAAAACTAATTGAAGTCTCTTGTCGCTATAAGAATATTCTAGAGATGACTTATCTACCTTATCAGTTATATCTGTAAGGTTATAGCCATATAGTCTGATGTCTTCCACGTTTGTAGTAACTGGATTGTCAAGAGTGTAAATTTTTACATCTTCTTTTTCTTTTCCATCATACCAAGTCATATTCTCATCCCAAAGTTTTTCTCTGTGGATAATAGCGTTTTGGATATCTATATCTTTTCCTTCTGGATTTATTACATATCTTTGGATAGCGTATTTTCCAGTTTTATTTATACCAACAATTCTTGTACCAAGCTTGTAAGGTGTTGTTGATTTGTCTGCATAGCCTGTTTGCCTGTTATCATCTGTGATGAATTTGTCAGTTGGTCTTTGTGATACGTTGACCCAATTAACATTAACTTGAGTTAAGAGTGAGTTTTCGAACTTTTGTGTGCCTTCATTAGAATCACTTTGCTTTTTCTCATTGTAAGTGTAAATCTTAACATTGTTTTTGTCATCAACTTCTATTACCCACTTATTGTCAAGTCTTTGGTAGCCTTCTGGTGATTTAGTTTCTTCAAGGATATAAGTTCCTTTTTCTAGTTTTTTGCCGAAAGTTACAACACCATTATTTCCGGATGTGCCTGTTGCATAAGCATCTTTTGCACCTTGTTTTGTTAGCTTAAATTCTGCACCTTCTAGTGGCTTGTTGTCTGCATCTTTCTTATAAACCCTAAATTCTGTGGCTGTAGGTTTGTTTCCTACTGGTATTTGTATTTCCTTACCATATATTGTTCCGCCACTAGCATTTAGACCGATTTCAGTAATTGTTACATTACCATCTATACTTACATTGACCTCCCATCTTCTGTCAGACTTTATAAAGCCTTCTGGAGGTATTTCTTCTTTTAGTGTGTATGATCCTGGTTTTAGATTTTCAAAGTTTACAATACCGTCAGCTCCAGATGACCTGTATATAACATTGTTGTCTTCATCTGTTAATGAGAAAGTCGCCTTTGCAAGAGGTTTACTATTTGTTTCATCTTGCTTTAGTATGATAAACTTACCTGGTTCATATTTTTTATTGAACAATGCAACTTCTTGGCTGTAGTATTTTGGAATTTCTCCTCCAGTTTGATCAGCAATAGCCGTGTTTGCATTGGCTTTTGATACAAAGGCAGAGTTGAA
>CABTWT010000167.1 GCA_902488555.1 uncultured Anaerococcus sp. | reverse complement strand
TCTTTTGATAAAGATTTTAGTCCTCTGGATATTGATGCTATTTCGTTTTGCCTATTTTCCTTGTTAGAATCTGCACTCATCAATTGTAGATAATCTATTACTACAAGGTCTAGACCACTTTCTGCCTTGAGTCTTTTTAGTTTTGATCTCATCTCAGAAAGGGAAATAGCTGGAGTTTCATCTACATATAGGTCCTTATCAACAATCTCTCTAACCGACCTAAATAGCAATTCCCACTCGTCATCCTTTATCCTACCATTCATAACTTGCTCTAGGTCTATCATAGATACCATCGATATGAGCCTGTAGCTTAATTGAAGGGTAGACATTTCTAGGGAAAAGAAGGCTACTGACTTGCCCTTTTTGGCTGCATTCCATGCCAAAGTAAGTCCAAGGGCTGTCTTACCCATGGCAGGGCGCGCGGCAAGTAGGATAAGTTGAGATGGTTGAAGACCTGATAGTTTCATATCTATGGAAGATAGTCCTGTCGGTACTCCGGTTATATCTCCGTCGTTTAGAGATAATTCGTTGATTATCTGTATTGTCTCATCTAGGGTATCTCCAACTTTAGTTAGACCATCGTTTAGCTTATCTTGAGATATGTCAAATATTTTGCTTTCAGCTACTTCCAATATTGTAGAAACATCGTCACTTTGCCTGTAGCTTAGCTCCATTATATCGTTACTTGCCCCTATTAGACTTCTTAGCAGCGCCTTTTCTTTGACCGTCTTTGCGTATGTATCAATATTTGGAGTATAAAATGAGGAGAGGGTAATCTCAGCGATAAACTCCTCCCCTCCAACTTCTTGTAATATATTTTCATTCCTCAACTGGGATAATAAGCTCACTTCGTCTACCTTAATGTCTTTTTCAAACATGGTGACTATGGACTTATATATCCTTTGGGTCCTGGAATCATAAAAGTCTACAGGTTTTATTATTTGATTTGCTCTATCGAAAGTTTCGTTTTTCTTAAGTATACTTCCGATAATAGCCTTCTCTGCTAAGAAGTCATATGGAAGAGGCCTATTTGCCTCAGTCATTAAGCTTCCTCAGCAACTACTTCTACTTTAAGATCAGCATTTACTTCTGGGTATAGTCTTACATTTAGAGTAAATTCGCCAGTTCCTTCGATTTTTTCAAGGCCTTCGATTCTCTTTCTGTCAACTTCGATACCATTTTCAGCTAGAGAAGCTGCTATATCTTTGTTTGTGATAGAACCAAATAGTTTGCCATCTTCACCAACGTTTACTTTTTGTGTAAGTGTTAGTGCTTCAATTTTTTCTTTTAGTTCTTCTGCTTCTTTTCTGTTTTTTGCTTCTTCTTCTTTTAATTTAGCTTGCATTTCTTCAAGTTCAGCCATATTCTTTTTGTTAGCTTCAACTGCAAGTCCTTGTGGGTTTAGGTAGTTTCTAAAATATCCTGGTTTTACATCTACAAGGTCTCCCTTAACGCCTACTCTTACGATATTATCTGTTAGTATTACTTTCATCTTCTTCTTCCTCTCTTAAATATTCAATTATTGCTTTTCTTAGCAATTCTTCAGCATTTTCCATGCTCATGTCAAGCTGGGTTGCAGCCGCTGTAAGATGGCCTCCCCCTCCGATGCGCTCTAATATCAATTGTACACTTATATCGCCCAAGCTTCTACCAGAGATGTGAATTTTATTGTGAGATCTGGTTAGTACAAAGCTTGCCTTTACACCTTTTATTGTCAAAAGGTCATCGGCCGCTTGACTTGCTATAAGTGTTGATCCATCAATATCTCTATTGAAATGACCAATAGCAATCATATCATTTACTATACTCGAATCAGCTATAACTTCCGACTTATATTTAACAATTTCAAAATCATCTTTAAACATTCTTTTGATATAAACTGAATCGGCACCCCAACGTTTTAGAATACTGGCCGCCTCAAAAGTACGAACACCTGTTTGATAAACAAAGTTTTTGGTGTCAACGGTGATACCTGCTAAGAGCGACTCAGCTATTTGGGTTCTTGCCTTGAAATCCTCATCCAAGTAATTTAGGATTTCTGTGACAAGCTCAGATGCACTTGATGCATAAGGCTCTATATATGATATTGTAGATTTCTTAATATAGTCATTGCCACGTCTGTGGTGATCTATTATAACAATTTGGTCAGCCTTATCTATCATACTTGGTGCTTCTGTAGAGTTCTTCCTGTGATTATCTACAACTACTACAAGCGATGACGGTCTCAAGATACTAAGTGCTTCTTCTTCCGTCAATATATTATCCCTAAGTTCTTCTAGATTTGAAGTTGTAGATGAGTACATGTTTTCAATTTGTCTAGGAACTTCGTTTAGGATAATATATGGCTTTTTCTTTAGAAAGCTTACTCCCTCGTATACACCAAGAGCCGCTCCAAAAGAGTCCATGTCCGGGTTATTGTGGCCCATAATAAATACTTCTGATGATGCAAGAATCATCCTCTTTAATGCGCCAGAAATAACTCTGGACTTAACCTTTGAAGTTTTTTCTGTAGCCTTACTCTTACCACCAAAGTACTCGTAATTGTCTTTTACTTTTACTACTGCCTGGTCTCCACCTC
>CABTWT010000166.1 GCA_902488555.1 uncultured Anaerococcus sp. | reverse complement strand
TTCTTGTAAAGAACCTGCAATGATACATAACAATACTAAAATTCTGTATGGCCACAAACCTTTTTGACCGAATAAGAATCTGATGTTTGTTTCACCGAAGTAATACCATCCAACTATTGTTGTAAATGCGAAGAATCCTAATGCAACAGCAAGTAGAATAGTTCCTTTTGTACCAAATGCTAATGTAAATGCTTTTTGAGTAACTAATGGTCCGTTTAATGATTTGTCAGTCCAAGCGCCTGTTACTAAAATCATAAGAGCTGTTACTGTACAAATAACTATAGTATCGATAAATACACCAACCATAGCTGTATAACCTTGCAATACAGGGTGAGCTACTTGGGCTGTAGCGTGAGCGTGTGGTGTAGAACCCATACCAGCTTCATTAGAGAACAATCCTCTACCAACACCCTTAGATGCTGCCATTTTAATTGTAATACCTAATGCACCACCTAGAGCTGCTTCTGGATTGAAAGCTGCTTCAAATATAAGTTTGAATGCTGGTACAATTTGGTCATGGAATTTAACCATCATTATAATTGCAGCTATTATATAAACTAATGCCATGAAAGGAACTACTAATTGAGCAAAGTTTGCAATTCTCTTAATACCACCAATGAATACTCCACCAGCTAATACTGCAACTACAATACCTACAATAATAGGATTAAGTTTACCACCAGTAGCTGCTACAACACTTGTTGCAATTGAGTTTGATTGAACTATGTTACCTACAAATCCTAATGCAATTACGATTAAAATCGCAAATGCTGTTGACATTACTTTTGCTAATCCAGGATGTTTTGGTCCAATACCATTTTTAATATAGTATGCAGGACCTCCGACGAAGTTGCCTTCATCGTCTTTTTCTCTAAATTTTTGTGCTAAAACTGCTTCGGCGTAGATTGTAGCCATACCTAGTATTGCTGCTAACCACATCCAGAATATTGCTCCTGGACCACCTGCCATGATAGCTGTTGCAACCCCTGCAACGTTTCCAGTACCTACTTGAGCTGCAATTGCTACTGCTAAAGCTTGGAAAGAAGATACTCCTTCATCTTCAGATTTCTTTTCTTTTGAGAAAACTCCTCCAAAAGTTTGTTTAAATGCTGCGCCTAATTTTCTAAATTGCACGCCTTTTGAATAGATTGTGTAGAATATACCGCAACCTAAAAGTGCAATCAATAAAATGTTGTTACTTAGAAAACTGTTGATGGCCACTATGGTATCGTTTAATGCTTTTTGATCCATAAAATTTCCTCCTTAAATTTTTTGAGATACTTGAAAACCTTTATTGTGATTATACTATGATACAACAAATCTTCTCTCAAATTTGCCTCTGTCAAGCATTTAAAATCTTATATCCTGGATTATTAAATAAATTAATGCTAATGCTTGACTAAGTAAATCTAACCAAATCACTTATGAAAATCTTTTCATATCTCTTACTATTATTATACTATGTTTTTAGTAAAATGCAATAACTTTACTAAAATTTTTATTATTTTACAGACATTTATTGTTTTATTGTAAACTAACTGCTATATTATGCTAATAACTTAATTGTTACATTTTTGTTATAATTATTTTTTAACATTAACTAAACGCTTAATAGTGATTTTTTTGACCTTTTATGATATTATTATTTATAGAGTTCTTACTCAAAAGAAATTTAAGGAGTGAATTTACATGTATGATTTAATTATTATTGGTGCTGGCCCTGCTGGTTTATCAGCTGGTTTATACGCTGCACGTGCTAAAATGAACACTTTGATAGTTGAAAAAGAAAAAACTGGTGGTCAAATCACTACTACTGATTCTATTGAAAACTATCCAGGTGGAATTGTTGGAGAATCTGGCCCAAGCTTAATCAAAAAAATGGCTGACCAAATCGACAACTTCGGTCTTGAAATTAGAAGAGCAGATGTTGTTGACGTTGATTTTTCTGACAAAGTAAAAAAACTTACATTAAAAAACGGAGATGTATTAGAAGCAAAATCTGTTATTATAGCTACTGGTGCTGCTCCAAGAAAATTAGGATGCCCTGGTGAAAAAGAATTCACTGGTAAAGGTGTATCTTACTGTGCAACTTGTGATGCAGATTTCTTTACTGATTTAGAAGTATTCGTTGTTGGTAGTGGTAACTCTGCAGTTGAAGAAGCTACTTACTTAACAAAATTTGCTAGAAAAGTTACTCTTTTAGTTAGAGGCGATCACTTAAAATGTGATAAGACTGCTGAAGACGAAGCAAAAGAATGCGATAACTTATCTATGAGATTCAACACTTCTATTAAAGAAATCAAAGGTGAAGGAATCTTGGAATCAATCGTTATGGTTGACAAAGAATCAGGTAACGAAGAAGAATACCACTGTGACGAAGATGACGGAACTATGGGTGTATTCGTATTCGTAGGTACAATCCCTTACTCTGATGTATTCAAAGGAAAAATCGAATTAGATGATTACGGATATGTTTTAGCTGACGAAGAAATGCACACTAACGTTGAAGGCGTTTATGTAGCTGGTGATGTTAGACAAAAAACTCTACGTCAAGTAGTTACAGCTGCTGCAGACGGCGCTATCGCTGCTACTCAAGCTGAAAAATACGTAGATAAATTCTAAATTTCA
>CABTWT010000165.1 GCA_902488555.1 uncultured Anaerococcus sp. | reverse complement strand
GGATTCTTCGCATTCGCTCAGAATGACATGGGTGGAGGCCGTATTGACATTTCCCGCCTGTCATCCTCGAGGGAGGGGCTTATAAGGCCCGACCGAAGGATCTATGTTCTAAATCCTCCTTTTTAAATTCTTATTTATTTTCTTACTTATCTGAAATCATTTTTTATATTTAATAATTTTGTTCTAACATCCCTAAAATAAGGGCTTTTTAGATTGTATTAATCCTAGCTTTAAGATATAATATAGGTGACTAATTATGTTTTATTACAGAATACGGGAATTATAGTAAATTTTATTATAGGAGATGTTATGAACGGGAAATATAAATCAAAAGTATTGGCCGGTTTGCTAAGCTTATTTATGGTGCTTGGCGTGATTTTTTCACCACTTGCTTTTGCTAAAGAAGAGGGTAAGACCCAGACTTATGGTAACATTGATATTGATGTGCCTAGAAATGGCAAGGACGCCGAAGAGAATGCGAAGCCTCGTCAGTTCGTATATTTCAAAGTTTCTGGTGAAGAATCTTCCAAGGAAGAGCTAGAAGAGCTTTACAAAAAAGTCGATGCTATGAAGATGGAAGATGTCGCAAAAGCATATGGCGAAGGGATAGAATCAGAGCCTTCAAAAGTAAAGACTAGTGATGATGGAGTTTCTTACGATTCTTTCGAACTTAGAGGTCTAGAACCTGGTACATATGTTCTTAAGGAAACTGATGAGTCTGCTTCTAACCACCAATACAAAATGGTTCCTATAGCTTGGTGCTCTCAAGAAGGAGTGACAGAGATTAGCTATGTTAAGGATAAGGTGAGAGAGGATAATAAACCTCTAATCTTAAATAAAGTTGGTGTGACTGTAGATAAAAAAGGAAACAAAACAGAAGAAAAGCTTTCTGGCGTTGTATTTAACTTAATCAATATAGACAAAGAAAGTGAAAAAGATTCTATAGTAAAACTTGTTAAAGATAAAGATGGCGTGTATTCCTACATAAATGATAGTGAAGAATCTAGTTCAGATTTAATAACCAATGAAGATGGTCAAATCATCATCAATGACTTGCCAGAAGGAAATTATAAGTTCAAAGAGATAAAAACTGCCGAAGATAAGGGTTACAAGATTTTTGAAGGCAAGGAATATTCTAAGGATTTAAACTTTATACCAAGCAATGGTGAAAATATAACCATTACAAATGAAAAAGAAGAAAAGAACATCCTTCACCTCAAAAAAATTGACGGAACTGATTCAAAAATCACCCTAGCGGGTGTAGAATTTGAACTTTATGCTGCATCTGGTGATGATCTTTTCCCAGTTGGAGTTGATAAAGATGGTAAATATCTAATCTCAGATGGCAAAAACACTGAAGGTAAGGATTTAAATTTCATCTTCAAAACTGATGAAAATGGATCAATAATCCTAACAGATTTGCCAAAACCACCAGAAAAATATAGATATGAATTTAGAGAAGTGAAAACTCTTGATGATTACGTGCTTGTATCTGACAGAACCTATCCAGCAGAGTTTGGCAAACCAGTTACTGTCGAAAACTACAAGGATGAATTTATAGAAATCACCCTAAGCAAAAAAGACCAAATTACACCAGATAAGGTTCTTGACAAGGTTGGTTTCCAATTATACAGAACAAAGATTAACAAAAACGAAAATGGTACAGCTCGCAAGGAAAGAGAACTTGTGGGACTTGTTGGAAGTACTGGTAGCTATCAATTTGATAGCAATGCTGGTGAATCCAACTTGATCTACCAACTATATACCAATGAAAAAGGCGAGATCAAAGTAACAGGCCTACCTGATGGTGACTACTATTTCAAAGAAAATGAACCATTAAAAGACTATGATTCAGCCGAAAACCGTGGCAAGGAAAATGCTAGACCTTTCTCAAGGAAATTGAGCAAACAAACCCTTACAAACAAACCAAAAGATGTTGTTCCACCAGATGGAAATAGAAAGAAAAAGGGTGGCTACAAATTTATCAAGATAGATGATTCCAAGGAAAAGAACAGACTAGCTAATGCTGTATTTGCCCTATATATTGAAAATGACAAGGGAGAATATATCCCATACGTTGTAAACGAGAAGAACGAATATGCACCAAACGACAAAAATGCCAAGAGATTGACATTAAAATCTGCTTCAAATGGTGAATTCGAAGTACAAAATCTTCCGCTAGGCAAATATATGCTACGCGAAACAGCTGCTCCAAATGGATATATCCTTGATGTAAATCCTATTAAATTTGAAATCACAAGCAATAGCTACGAAAAAGATGCTATAATGATTGTAAATAAAAAGGATACAAAAAAGACTGTTGTTCCACCAACGGTAACACCACCTGGAAAGACAAACACCCCAGGAACAACACCACCATCAACAACAGTAAAACCACCAACAACTTACTATGTTCCAGGCAACAAGACAAGAATCCCAAGGGGACCACTAGTAAAAACAGGTGACATCAGAATAGTAATCCTAGTAGCTCTAGGAATAGTGATGATTGTAGCTGGATCAATAATAGTAAATAAAGACGAAAAAAATCAAAAAATTCAATTAGCCTAGGCTAGAATTTAAGAGGAAATAGAAGGTTTCAAGAAGAAACCTTTTATTTTGCTTTATAAGAGGACTGT
>CABTWT010000164.1 GCA_902488555.1 uncultured Anaerococcus sp. | reverse complement strand
TTAAATATCAAATATCCTATCATACAAGGTGGGATGGCGAGAATATCGCGTGGTAAATTGGCGGCAGCAGTTTCAAACGCAGGTGGTCTCGGTCTCGTTGGTACAGGCGGACTTTTTACCGACGAATTTATAAAAGAATATGAAAATGCAAAAGAATTGATAGATGATGACAAATACTTTGGTGTTAACCTAGTTTTAATAGAGCCAGATAGAGAAGAAAAATTAGAATTTATCAAAAATGCAGACGTAAAATTTGTAACCATATCTGGTGGTAACCCAGCCAAATATGTTCCTATATTAAAAGAAGCTGGCAAGACTGTATATTGCTTGATTGGCAATTCAAAGATGGCCAAAAAATGTGAAGACCTAGGTGCTGATGGAGTTATTCTTGAAGGCCTAGAAGCTGGTGGTCACTTGTCAAAGGCTACTTCCATGGCTTCTCTTATCCCAACTATCAAGGCTACCAAACTTCCAGTAGTAGCGGCAGGTGGTTATGCTGACGGTGCTCAAATACTAGCAGCCCAAGTTATGGGAGCGGCTGGTGTTCAAATGGGAACGAGATTCTTAGTGGCAGATGAATGTGAAGTTCACGAAGGTTACAAGGAAGCGATTATAGATGCCAAAGAATACGAAACAGACATCACAGGAACCTTGGCAGGAGATCCTGTAAGACAGATTGCCAACGATATGACCAAGCAAAGTTTGGAATATGAAAAACGAGGTGCAAGTGAAGAAGAATTTATAGAACTTTACACTGGTACTCTAAAACGAGCAGTCTTTGAAGGGGATAGAAAAACAGGATCAATGATGGCTGGAACCTCTATAGGTCTAGTAGATAAAAAACAGAGTGTTGCAGAAATATTTGAAGAATTAAAAGAAGAATACGATAAAGCCTTAGCAGATATTGAAAAAGCCAAGAAGTTTTTCTAAGATAAAAAATCAGCCCTTAGGCTGATTTTTCTCTGCAAATTTTTACCAAAAAGTAAAGTCCAAATATTATAGAAATCATAGTGATGGCAGATATGACTGTAAGTGTTTGCGGGAAAAACGCTGGCAAAAGAGCTGCTGCATTGTTAGTCATATGAACTAAAATATTATCCTTTATATTTGCCCTATGATAATAAATTAGTGATAGAACAATTGCTAAGAAAAATGTATTGATACCTTGCAATAAGTTCATATGAAAGAGGCCAAAAAGCAAACCATTTAAAATAAGTGAAGCCGTTAGCGAAAACATCTTCTTACATTTTGAAAATACATATCCTCTGAAAAGATACTCTTCTACTATAGGTGCTACGATAACCAATACTAATATTTGAATTACTGTTTCAAAAGTATTGGTTGTGCCAAAAGCTGTGTTTAACATATCATATGAATTTTTTACCAAGGCATTATCTTCACCAAGAGCCATTATCACTTGGCTTAGAAGGATGTTCCCAAAACCTGCTGTGCCAAGGCCTATAATTATCATCTTCCAAGAGTCTTTTTGAATGCCCCTGTCTTTGATATTTATTTCTTTCTTCTTAATAATAAAATACGTACATACCCCAAACACAAGTTGTGAAAGTAGTACAGCTATAATTCCAGCACCAGTAGTATTAGGATCAAAGCCTGTCATACCTAGTACAACACCTACAAGTGCTGTAAGTATTATAAGCAGGACTAGGGTTCCAATAATTTTTAAAAATTCCTTTGTTTTACTCATAATATTCCTTTCATCTTTTATACATATATACCCAAATGTTTCATGTGAAACAAAAGAATCCTTTGTTTTTTACAAAGGATCTTTCTTAGGGAGATTTTTCCCTCTTGGATATTGTTTTTTCGTTGGATGAACTTTTTCTACTATGATATTAACTCTCTCATTGCCATCTAGGTCAAAGCGATCAAGCTTTTTTACCTTGCCACCCAAAACTTTTATTGCGTTTTTAGCTTGATCTAATTCCTCATCAGCCTTAGGTCCTTTTAGAGCTATGAATATACCACCAGTTTTTAAAAAAGGTAGGCAGTATTCCGATAGGGTGGACATATTTGCTACTGCACGGCTTACTACAATATCATAACTTTCTCGGTTTTCTTTGGCAAAATCTTCAGCTCTAGTATGGATAGCAACAGCCTTGTCAATATCTAGTTTTTTTATAACTTCATTCATAAACTTAACTTTTTTGTTTACGCTATCTATAAGAGTTAGGTCTATGTTTTTTTCTATACGTAAAGGTATGCCAGGAAATCCTGCACCAGCCCCTATGTCCAAAACTTTAGAACCTTCCTTTATATAAGGCAATACAGAAAGTGAATCTTGGTAGTGTTTGATTTCTATTTCTTTTGGATCTGTGATACTAGTTAAGTTGGTATGAGAATTTACTTCCAATAAGTAATCGGTGTAAATCTCGTACATTTTTTCCTTATCCACTAATTTCTCCTGTCTTTAATCTAATAAGTAGCACATTGATATCTGCTGGACTCACTCCAGAAATCCTACTTGCTTGGCCAATGGACGATGGTTTAATCTCATTTAGTTTGCTGGCTGCTTCTTTTTTAAGTCCAGGAATATTTTCATAGTCTATATTTTCTGGTAATTTCTTTGCTTCAAGCTTTTTAAATTTCTCTATATCAGCCATTTGCTTAGCAATATAACCCTCGTACTT
>CABTWT010000163.1 GCA_902488555.1 uncultured Anaerococcus sp. | reverse complement strand
ATTTCTTTGAGCAATTCTCTTAGATATTCGTTGACTCTTTGTACAGATGCAATTTCTACCTTTTCTTCTGGTGAGTGTGCGCCTGTGATGTTTGGTCCTATGGAAATAATGTCAAGATTTGGATATTTTTCATAGAAGCAACCACATTCTAGGCCAGCGTGGATTACGATAGTTTCGAATTCCTTGTCATAAAGTTCTTTGTAGACTTCTTGTGCTAGTGGTCTAAGTTTTGAATCTTCTTTGTATTCCCAACCTGGATATTCTGAGTCAATATTATAGGCAAAGTTTGTTTCTTCCAAAACTTTAGCAACCTTATCTCTCAATTCTTCTAGTTTTTCATTGTTAGAAGATCTTAGGGAGATTTCACTTACTAATTTGCCTTCTTTTTCTTTTACTAGGGCAAGGTTGTCAGATGATTCTACAGTTTCATTGTCTTCCATAAGGGTGTTAACTCCTGTAGGCATATCATTTATCATCTTGATTAGTCTTTGACTTAGGTCTTTGGAATAAGATTTGCCTTTTGCCTCAGCAATTTCAACTTCCATTTCACCTAGTAGGTCAGTGTGTTTTTCTAAAATGTCTTTTTTAGCATCTTCTAGAGCTTCTTTGCTTGCTCCATAAACTTTTACGCTTCCTTCTGATGGGATAACATTGTCTAGGTTACCAGAGTTAAATTCGCCAATTGTTATATCTTCTTTGATATTCGCTAGTAATTCTCCGATAATTTTTACTGCATTTCCTCTTTTTTCGTGGATTTGCATACCTGAGTGTCCACCTAGAAGTCCTCTTAGTTTAATTTCAAAGCCTTCTTTTTCTTCTAAATCTTTTAGTTCTTCCTCTACGAAAAATGTGATTCCACCAGCAGATCCTACTGTGAGGATTCCTTCTTCTTCGGAATCTATGTTGATTAGGTAGTCGCCTTCTAAGACATCATCAGCTAATGCTATGGCACCTGACATACTTGTTTCTTCATCTGTTGTTACAAGCAATTCTATTTGTGGTCCCTCGTAGTTTTTATCTTCTAGTAGGGCAAGTCCCATTGCTACTGCTATACCATTGTCAGCTCCAAGTGTTGTATTTTTTGCTGATAGGTATTCTCCCTCAATTACAGGTATGATAGGATCTTTTGTAAAGTCGTGGTCTGAATTTTCTGTTTTTGATCCAACCATATCCATGTGACCTTGAAGTATTACTTTTGGTGCATCTTCATATCCTTCTGATGCTTTTCTCTTTAATACTACATTTAGTGAGTCATCTTGGTAGGTTTCTAATCCTAGTTCTTTGCCAGTAGCTATTAGAAAATCTGACACTTCTTGTTCATGCTTACTTGGTCTTGGAATATCCATTAACTTTTTGAAGTAGTAAAAAACTCTTTGTGGTTGTAAATTTTCCATTATTTATCTCCTTTGGCATTTGCTAAGATTATGTTCTTGATAACATTGACAGATTTTTCCATTATATCAACAGATACTATTTCGTATCTACCATGGTAGTTATAACCACCTGTAAATAGGTTTGGTGTTGGAAGTCCCATATATGATAGTCTTGCTCCATCTGTGCCACCTCTGATTGGTTTTACTATTGGAGTTATTCCTTCTTTTTCTATAGCATCTTTTGCAAGATCTATAATTTCCATGTGTGGTTCAACTTTTTCCCTCATATTGTAGTAGGAATCTTCGATCTTGATATCGATGATATGACCGTATTTTTCATTTAAGAAATCTACTGATTTTTCTAGCATCTCTTTCTTTTGATTAAATGTATCAGTGAAGAAGTCTCTTATGATATAAGCCACATCTACTTCTGCAGATGTTCCGTGGATTTCATCTAGCATATAGAAGCCTTCGTAGCCTTCAGTATATTCTGGTCTCTCATTTACTGGTAGCATTTGATTTAATTCTAATGCAACTAATAGGGCATTGATCAAAACATTTTTAGCTGAACCTGGGTGAACAGATTTTCCTTCGATATGAATATCAACACTTGCTGCGTTGAAGTTTTCGTATTCTAATTCTCCAATAGGTCCACCGTCTATAGTATAAGCAAAATCAGCGCCAAATTTTTCAACATCAAATAGATCAGCTCCCCTACCTATTTCTTCATCTGGGGTGATACCTATTTTGATATCTCCAAAATCTTGGTCCCTATTTCCCATAAAATATTTGGCAACTGTCATGATGATGGCAATACCTGCCTTATCATCTGCTCCAAGTAGGGTTGTACCATCAGTTGTCACTAATTTGTGGCCTACTAGGTCTTTTAAGAATGGGAATTCTTCTTCAGTTAATTTGTACTTATCGTTAAGTACTATGTCTCCACCTTCATATTTTTCAACTACTTGTGGATTGACATCTTTTCCTGTTATCTCTAGGGCTGTGTCCATGTGAGAAATAAGTCCTATTGTTGGAACATCTTTATTGGTTCCTTCTATGCTTGCATAAACATAGCCATGCTCATCCATGTGAGCATTGTCTATGCCCATTTCCTTAAGGTCATCAACTAGAACCGTAGCAAGTTCTAGTTGACCAGGTGTTGATGGACAAGACTCGTTGTTATCATCACTATGAGTATCGTAACTTACATATTTCAAAAATTTTTCTAACATATATCCTCTACTTTATTAAATCATGGTTTGAACACCAAGCATCACT
>CABTWT010000162.1 GCA_902488555.1 uncultured Anaerococcus sp. | reverse complement strand
CTTTTCTACGAATTTAAAATCATTCTTTCTATAAACACTCCGTTTTGTCTCATTATAACATATAGGTTATTTACCAGTACACTAACAAGATATTTAAATTTCAAAAAAAGAGCCATCAGCATCAGCTGACAGCTCTCAATAATTATTTTATAAATTCTACAAAGTTTTCAACAAAGCTTGATAAAAATTCTCTTGTAAATTCATTCATATTGCCATTTTCGTCAAAGCACTTGTGAATCTCAGATAGCATCACTTCTGGTTGAGCCAAAACATTGGCCCCTAAAAATGCTAACGATGTTCTGACTTCATAATTTGCCCTCACTCCTGCAGTCATAGAAAGAGATGCACTTATAACAGCAAGCTTCTTACCAGCCCACTTCATCTCCTCATATGGTCTTGATCCAACATCTATAGCATTTTTGATACTAGCTGGCATGGCCCTATTGTACTCAGGAGTGACAAATATAAATGCATCTGTACTATCTAATTCATCTCTAAATCTAGTATAAGACGCCGGAGTTTCCAATGTGCCATCATCATCATATTCTTCATTGTATAAAGGCAAATCTCCAATCTCTATAAAGCTTGCCTCAAATCCTTCTGGCAAAAGCTCAACAATATTCTCTGCTACTTTCCTATTGTAAGAATCTTTCCTCAAGCTCCCAACAATAAAACCAATTTTCTTCTTCATAATCCATCTCCCTTTATCATAATAAACTGTTTGTTTCAAAATATTACAATAAATATACCCTAGTAGAGTGCTTTGAAACATTGAGGAGAGCTAGGTAGCCTCATTTAAAATTATATCAGGATAAAAAACAAGAATTCTATACTAAGTTTGAATTTTGTTAATATACAATTTTTATCATATCCTTTAATGTATATAATCATAGGACGTGCTCAGATTTTTAATCCCGTCCCTGTCCCAGTACCAGAGAAAATTTATAAATTTTTAA
Source organism: uncultured Anaerococcus sp. (assembly GCA_902488555.1). The sequence goes on along the minus strand of CABTWT010000162.1, from coordinate 1,751 downwards.
CTCTTTCAGTTTCTTTATCATCAATTTCGAAGGACCCGTCATTTACTTCATATAGTATTTTTTTAAGTTTCTCTAATAATGCAAGCATTTTACACTTGTCTTTTTCTCTTATTCTTCATCGAAAAAGCAAGCCTGATCATTATAATCAAAGTGTCAGACTTTGTTCTTATATCTAAGTTTATTATATTGCTAAAAGATATCACCCAATATAAAACACCTTAAAACTTAGAATTAGCCATTTTTTTTGCTTTTATAAAACGATATTTTTCTTTACCCATCTTAGCTTAAACTAATACTATGAAATTTTTTCTAATAAAAAGCTTCAGCTATTTGCAAATACAAATCAGTAAATATTGAATTTTTACTGGCAACAAGAGATAAATCATGAACTAGATTGAAATCTTCTAGGTCCGTAACCTTGAGAATACCTTCTTCTAGTTCTTTTTTTACACAAGATTCAAAAATAAAACTTATGCCACAATCCGATCTGAGCATTTCTACTATGGAACGCATATTATTTATTTCTATGATATTTGCAAAATCTTTCGTATCAATATTGTCCATGCTTAGAAAATTTTTTAATATAGCTAAGGTACCAGATCCGTCTTCTCTAATAATAATTCTTTCATCTAATAAGTCTGTTAACTTTTTTACTTGTTTTTTAAACTTGTGGTCCTTGTGGCTGATGCAAACAATCCTATCGCTTTTATATTTTTTGATAAAATAATCACTAGATTTTATAAATCCCTCTATAATAGCAAAGTCTATCCTCCCACTATCAATATCACTTAAAATCTCGTCCGTATTTTCATAATAAATATGGAAATCACAAGAAGGTTTTTCTTTAATTAATGCAATAAGCTTATCCAATATTAGATATTCTCCTACCGACCTAGTAAAACCCAAGGAAATTTTTTCACTCTTAGTTTTTTTCTCAGATAATATCATCTTCAACCTATCTTGATCATTTGACATAGAAAGTAAAGCAGATTTTAGAATCTTGCCCTCATCTGTTAGACACAAATTCCTCCTATTTCTATAAAAAAGTTTACAATTGTAATAGGTTTCTAAATATTTAATATGAGTAGATATGGCTGGCTGTGTTATATTAAGACTTTCAGCAGCCCTTGTAAAATTCATATATTTACATACTTCCAAAAAACTTTCTATCCTAAAATCTAACATAGTATCCTCCGCATCTATCATAACAAATTTTTATCATATAGTAAATAATTATAATTTTACATTATATCTATTTATTATATAATAAAAAAAGTGAAAGGAGAATATATGATAAAATCTATAGAAAAAAATATAAAAGGGATTCTTCTCTGCCTTATAATTGCAATAATATCCCAGATAATCGGCAAAAGAATCCCACTAGTAGGCCCAGCAGTCTTTGGTATTCTAATTGGAATGGCCCTAGGTCAAATTATAAAAGACAAAAAACCTTATATTGGTGGTGTGAGATTTACATCAAAGAAAATCCTTCAATATGCTGTAATCCTCCTTGGGTTTGGTCTGGATCTTGGAATTGTTTTAAAAACTGGTAGACAATCACTTCCAATCATCCTCTCTACCATATCAATATCACTTATAATCGCATACCTAGCCTACAGAACTGGGCTCATAAAAGGAAATATTGCAACTCTTGTTGGTGTTGGATCATCAATTTGTGGAGGCTCTGCAATTGCAGCTGCCGCTCCAGTTATAGATGCAGATGAAGATGAAATAGCCCAAGCCATATCTGT
>CABTWT010000161.1 GCA_902488555.1 uncultured Anaerococcus sp. | reverse complement strand
TTTGGAAGATATCTGAAGGTAGGCTTCATCTATAGAAACTTGTTCAAAAATTATGGAGTGATTTCTAATAATATCAAAGACTTCTTTTGATTTCTTCCTATAATAAGGATGATCAACCTTTAGCAATATGAGATCTGGACAAAGCTCTTTTGCCATAAAAACAGGCATAGCAGAGTGGATGCCATATTTTCTAGCCTTGTAATTGGCTGTTGTGATTATTGATTTGTTGGAAAGACCTCCTACTGCAAGTGGAAAGTTTTTTAGCCTAGGATTTCTAAGTTCTTCACAAGAAGCATAAAAGGCATCGCAATCTATATGTAAAATATTGTTCATATTATCACCACTGCTATTATACGACATATATCTTGGGTATAAATAATAAGAATACGTGAAAGGACTTTTTTGATATGGATAATATAAAAGATGAATATTTAGAAAAACTTAATAAAGGAGAGAAAGTTGTTATACCTCTTCATGAAGAAAGGGTTATTGTCAGGAAAGAAAAAAAGATCGTTGAAGAAATAATAATAAGACGTGAAAAATATATAGAGATGGTAACTATTCGTGTACCTGTCAGAAAAGAAGTCATTTCTATAGATGAAAGCAAAATAAACTACGAAGATTTTGATTAAAAGATATTTTTTTGCGATAAAAAATTATTATTTTATGTTTAGGAGTATTATGCTGGGGTATATATGAAATAGAAGACGACGAACATGCATGAATGCTTACAATTTAAAGGAGATTATAATGGCAAATTTTGAAACATTCAGAAGCGAAGAAGAACTATTAGCAAGAATCGACCAACTTAGAGCACAAGGATTTAAAGACAATGAACTAGAAGTTATTTCAGCAAATGAATTTGCAAATGACAGCATAAGATATCACGGAATTGCAGACAGAGCAAATAGGGAAACATTAGACCCAGAATACAATGGTATCTATGGCTACTATACAGGTGATCAAATTGATCCAGCTTACTTTGGTGATTTTGGTTTTGATAGTGAAGTTTCTAATGAAGCTATTGGAGCAGTAGAAAATGGTAACTATGTATTAGCTATCGAAAGAGAAGGATATTTAGAAAATCCTGAATATATAGATTCTGCTTTTGAAAATAGAAAAGATTATATAGACAAAGATATTCTTGAAAGAGAAGACCTATCTAAAGATGAAAAAATCCAACTTCACGAAGAAAGATTAAGAGTAAACAAAGAAAAAGTTCAATCTGGCGAAATTGGACTTAAAAAACACGTTGTAACAGAAACTCAAGAGATTGAAGTTCCAGTTGAAAAAGAAAGAGTTACAATTGAACGTCATGCAGTAGATAGCGAAAAAGTTGCTGATGGATATAATTTTGATTCAACTGACGAAGAAATCAGAATTCCTATCCATGAAGAAAGAGTAACAGTTGATAAAGAAGCTTATGTAAGCGAAGAAGTAGAAATCAACAGAGAAAATGTAACAGAAAATCAAACAGTTTCTGAAGAAGTTAGAAAAGAAAAACTTGACGTTGTTGAATCAGGTGATGTAAAAGAAGTTGATTCAGATAAAGACGGTCTATTATAGAAAATAGTAAAGCATTAGCCCAGGTTATCCTGGGCTTTTTAAGTGGATAAAATTAGTTAATCAAGTAAAATTTACTTATGAGAATAGATAAATTTTTAAAGAATTCAAGAATAATAAAAAGACGTCAAGTAGCAAAAGAAGCTTGCGAAAATGGCAGAGTGAGCATAAATGGTAACCTTGCAAAAGCTGGCTCTATTGTAAATGAGGGCGATATAATTGAAATCGTGTTTGGCAAGAGCAATCTAAAAGTTCGCGTCAAAGATATCATAGACGGGGCCAAGAAAGCTGATGCTAGTGAAATGTATGAGGTAATAGATGGCTAAAAAAAAGTCTTATGCAAAAAAAAGAAAGGCTAAAAATACTAAATTCTTTGTTATGATTCTTATCTTAACCCTACTTTTTGCTGGCTTTATCTACTATACTAATTCTAGGATGGATGCCGAGATGAGAGAGATCGATCAAGAAATGACTTCAAACAAAAAGAAGTTACAAGAGCTAGACGAAGAAATCACTAGCCTTGAAGAAGACTATGATATAAGAAATACAGATGAATTTAAGGAAAAGATAGCCAAAGAAAGGCTAGGCATGGTCAAAAAAGAATCTGAAGAAAATGATGAAAATGCTAGTGATGAGAATCCTCAGAATGTAGACAATAACGAAGAGAATAATGACAATCCTAACTAGATTTAAAGATAATATAAATGATCTTATAGATTATGACGATACAATAATAGTTGGAGCAAGTGGTGGGCCGGATAGTCAATTTTTAATTTACTTATTAAATCAAATAAGAGAAGAATATAAGCTTAATATAATACTTGCCCATCTTAACCATCTACATAGACAAGAAGCTATTAATGATGAAAATCTAGTCATAGAAACAGGTAAAAAGCTAAAGTTTGATGTGAGAGTCAAAAAGGCTAGCATGGATGACTTTGCAAGGGAGAAAAAAATCTCTGCAGAAGATGCAGGCAGAAGGCTCAGGTATGAATTTTTCAGGGAGATTTCAAGAGAATTTGACCATTCAAAAATTGCTGTTGCCCACAATAAGGACGATCAAGCAGAAACTGTCCTCATGAGAATGGTAAGAGGGACGGGCCTTGATGGATTAGCAGGTATGAATTTTAAGTCAGAAGATATTATAAGGCCTATTTTA
>CABTWT010000160.1 GCA_902488555.1 uncultured Anaerococcus sp. | reverse complement strand
TATTCGTGAAGCCTTTTGCCAAATTGTTCTTCTGTAGTCTGTGGCAAATCTCCCACAGCTGCCTTTTTATTTTCTGCAAAAATTGGCGTACCTGTGAAGCCATACCACAAGGAATTTATGAAAAATTTCTTCAAAATATTTTGCTGGGCTGGAGATATGGCTCTGTGGCATTCGTCTATTACAAAGGCAATCTCTAACTTTCTAAGCTTTGCAACTTGGCTTTCCTTTAGCCATTTTCCCTTGTTATTTATCAAATAATTGAGTTTTTGGACAGTTGTCACAACTACTGACCTATCATCTGATAGGAGGTGGTTTTTTAGATTTTTGACATTGTCAGTAGATTCTATATCAACCGTATCATTAGCGGCATAGGCCAAAAATGAACTTGTGGTTTGCTGGTCCAAGTCCACCCTATCCACTATAAATATTGTCTTCTCAATCCTTGGAATCTGATAGAGATTGCGGCTAGCCTTGTAGGAAGTCAGAGTCTTACCAGATCCAGTTGTATGCCATACGTAGCCTGATTCGTGCTTGCTTGCAGCTTCTTTCAAGGCCTTTATGGCATGGATTTGATAAGGGCGAAGGATTATAATATTTTCCCCCTCATTATCAAGGACACTGTAGTGGCTAATTAGCTGGTGAGCTTGGGGAATAGATAAGACTTCCTTGGCAAATCCAGACAGGTCATCCACGGGATTATTATCCCTATCATTCCACCTGGTCAAAAACTTTTTGTTAAGCTTAGTATCAGTATTGGCAGCTATGTAGCGAGTGGTCGAGCCATTGGAAATGACAAAACATTGTAAGCAGGAAAATAGACCCCTGTACTTATCAGTGGCTATATAATTTTTGATTTGATTAAAGGCATCCATATGGGAGATAGATTTCTTTTTTAGCTCTATTTGGATTAGAGGCAATCCATTAATGAGTAGGGTCACATCAAAACGGGCGTTTTGGTCAAGGCCCATAGTTTTTGGTGCGACAAATTGGTTGATGACCTGGTAAACAGAAGAACCACCAGCTACGTCCTCACGTTTGAAAACTACAAGTCTAACGGTACCAAGGCTTGCATCTTCCCTTTGGACAGAGACTTTTGCTATGCCATTTTCCCCAACTAGGAACTTTCCCGCCTCATAAAAGGAAGAAAAAGTCATGGCATTTTGGATTTGTCGGAACTCAGAATCTGTCAAAGGATTCTCTCCAAGGACTGACTTGTTGTTAGTCTCAAGGATCCTCCTAAAGTTATTCCAAAGATCCTCATGAGTCTTGATAGATGGCTCATAGGTCCATTGGCCCTTGTCAGTCACCAATTGATTAATGAGGTCTTTTTCCAATTTTAATTCATCATCAAATTTTATCTCTACCATAGTATCTCCTATACAAACATCTTTTGGAGTAGGGACTTTTTCATCATTTTATATGACTCTAGTAATTTCTTTTCGGTCTCTATTTTAGAATCTAGGTTTTTGAAGAAGTTTCCTATTTTTTGCTGTTCTTCTATTGATGGAACTGTAACTTTTGTGTTCTGAACAACAGAAATATAGTGTCGCTTATGACCTTCATTTATTAAATTAATGTTACTTAAAAGATTAAACATAAAAAATAAATTTGAATTCTTTTCTGTGAGAATTTTTAGTGCGCTAGATTTTACCATGAAAGGAAAATTTACATACTTCATATCTTGTGTAAAGTCATCAAATAAAACTACTTCACCTTTGTTGTATATATTTTTTTCGTCAGTGTATCCTAATATAAAACTCTTATTAGCCGTCAGAACTGGAATACCAGTTTCGTAATACTCTTCAGAACTAACAATGTATTTAGTAGGTTGCTCATAATCTAGCAAATCACCAACAACTTTTTCTTCCCATTTTCCATCAAACCCATCAAATCTAAGCTCAGGAACAAGCTCATCTTTCTTAGGGAACATTTTCTGGGCCATGGACTTTTTGAAATCTTCCATCTTGGCAACTTTGCCTTCTTGATTTTCGATTAAATAATCAATCTTCTTAAACAAATCACCTATTTTTTCTTGTTCTTCAATAGTGGGGCTATTAAATAAAAATTCCCTTATTACCCTTAAGGCAATAAATTTTTGTGTTCCTCCTGCATTTTCTCTATGCAAGTACCTATAAAATGCCTTTGACTTTAGCAAATTTAATAAAAATTGATTATTTAAATTATTACTTTTTTTAATTAGAGCTACATTTTTAATCGCAAAATCATCTCTATTTAATATTATTGGATTTCCAATTGTTCCTATCATTGGCATTATTATATCACCTATGTCTACTTTAGATCGCTTATTAATTAAATAAAAATCTTCTTCACTAATAAATGATATGTCTTCAAAATCTAATTTTCCGTTGACAACATTTTTTGATGTAATTAAAGGGTAACCTTTATTTATATATTTTGGCGAATCATGAGTTCCATCTCTAACATCAGCTTCTATTCCTAACTGAATTTCTTCCCACTCCCCATCAAATCCATCAAACCTTAACTCTGGCACATTTGTCATAATTTACCACCTAAGATTTGTATAAATCCTTCAAGCTCTGCCTTTGCTTCATCTGTATTTGCCACAAGGTTTTTCATATCAGCTAGGATTGCTGCCTTTAGCTTATCAGCTTCTTCATTGATAGCCTTGATATCTTTTGATACTTCTGCCAAGTCTATGGGATCCTCTTCTTCGAAGGTGTCTACATATCTTGGTATATTTAAGTTGAAGCCATT
>CABTWT010000159.1 GCA_902488555.1 uncultured Anaerococcus sp. | reverse complement strand
TTAAGCTTTCAAAGAAAGGAATTACTTCGTCATATAATTTTTGATTAGAATAATTTTCCTTGTATGAATCTATTGCAGTAACTTTCTCATCTATAAGTCTTATAACTTCGTCATTATCAGCCTTATTAAAGGCTTCATTGATTTTAGCTTCTTCTAGATATTTTTTATTTTCTTCCCTCTTATAAATATCAGATCCGAAGAAGGAGTCAGATATGATGAAAAGTTCTTTTGCAACACTCTTGTCCAGATAGTCAAGTCCTCTTTTGAAGGCTTCTATTGGCTCATAATTTTCTGGATCTTTGTATAGGTCTGCCGCTTGGTAGATGGAAAGTTTTGATAATTCAGCTTGATTCATTGGATTTAGAACAATAGAGTCGTAGTTGAAGTCTTTACTATCAAAAAATTCAAAAACTTCCATAAATATTTCACCACGTTTGTAGTCATTAACTGGCCAATTAAACCAAATATGTGGTTTTTTGTCCAAAAGTTTTATAAAGGCTTCATTTGAATCATGTCTTAAAGGAGTTACAACATCATAACCTGTCCACATAATGTTTAGATGATCAATATTTCTAAACATATCATAGTATTCTTTACCTTTTTCATCTATCCATGCTTGGTTATACCATGGATTAACAAATATCAAGTCCTTGTTATCGTATTTAGAAATATGTTCTATAAGATCTTTAACAAGTCTTAGGTGATATCTTCTATCTTCATAGGCTTGATTGCGATCAACATCGTCCATACATAGGCCAAAGCTATTTACTCCAACTTCATGCAATTGGTCATATTTTTTGAATATTTTTTCAATTTCATTATCATAATCATCCCATTTGATTAAGTTTTGTCCTGGATGGATAGCCCAAACAAATTCTATGTTTTTTTCTGTGGCGGTTTCTTGTAATTTTTTTAATTCATCAAGTTTTTCTGCTGGATATGGCTCTCTCCATTTAACATTATGGTAAGGGTCATCTTTTGGCGCATAGAAGAACTGGTCCATTCCCACTTCTGATAGAAATTCTATAAGGGATTTTCTTTCTTCAAAGGTCCATGGTATACTATAAAATCCTTCTATAATACCTGTTTTGATTTTTGTCATTTTTACTCCTTTAGAAACTACTTTTCTTATTTTCTAAATATATTGATAAATATTGTAAGTTCTTACAAAAGTCCCTAGAAAACTAGAGACTTATACACAAAAGTGCATAAGTCCCTTTTTTTATCTACTATTTTTCCCAAGCATCAAGTTGATTTTGAACTTCAGTTATTGCTTTTTCGATTCCTGCTGTTTTTAGTTGGTCTAAAAATTCTTCGTAGTAAGATTCGTCGAAAGCACCTGTTTTGATGTTTATAAAGTATTTTGATGTTGTAGCTTCAATATTTTCAAGTTCACCTTGGATAGGTGTTTTGTCAATATTAAATCCAAGTGTTGGAGAAGCAACAAGTTTTGATTCAAATTCTTTTACTTCTTCATCAAATTCTGGATCGCCAAGTCCTACGCCACCAGCCATTGGTGTTCTGTTAAACATTGATAGGTATTGGAATGCAGCCACATCGTATACTTCTGTAGATTCGCCAAGTCTTTTAACTTTTCCATCTTCAAGTTCATAGTCTTCGCCTTCAACACCATATGATAATAGGTCTTGAAGCTTCTTATCTGTGAACATTCTGTTGATAAAGTCTAAAGCTTGTTCTTTATTTTCAGTTTGGCTGTTTACAGATACTAATTTACCTGTTGCTTTGCCATTATCGATTACTATTGAATCACCAATAATTGAAGATAATTTTTCTTCATTTGGTTGTGACCATACTGCTTGAGATCCTGGTTCACCTTCAGCTTGGCCTACAAGGTTTGACTCATAGCTTCCGTCAGCTTCACCTGGTTGAAGTTGTGGAGCATCTGGATTGATTAGACCTTCGTCATAAAGTTTTTTCATTTGGTCAATTTCAGCTTTGAAATCTTCGGATTCATAGATGCTATAAGCCACTAATTTTCCATCTTCTTCTTTAACGCCTATACCAGAAGCAACTTCAAATACTGGGTTTTCTCTAGCAAATAGGTAGTCAGAAGCTACTATATAAGGATATGGAGCATCTGGTTCATTTTCTTTTACTTCTTTTAAGTATGGTTCAATATCTGTCGTTGTTTTTAGATCTTCATAAGGTACATCATATTTTTCAACATATTCTTTGTTCCATACGAATTGGTTAGCTGCTACAACTCCTGGATAAGCTGCTGGCAAACCATAAAGTGGTCCGTTTATTCTTGAACCTTCTAGCATTCTATCATCGATTAATTCTGCAGCATCTTTTAGTTCATTGTCTAAGTAGTCATTTAAGTCTAGTAGAGCATTTTGGTCTGCTAGAGTCTTGTATGGACCTGCCCAGTTAGCTGTGAATGCTAAATCCCAATCTTCACCAGAGTTAACTGCTAGTTGAAGTTTTTGTTGGTAATCACCCCAGTCATAGAAAACTGTGTCTATGTGATAACCAGCATCTTGGCTATCTAGGTATTCGTTGATAGCAGCTACAACTTCAGCATGTCTTGTTGGTTCTCCACCTATATTGAAGTAGGTAAGTGTTGGAACTTCGCCATCAGTTTCTGCTGTTTCAGTTTCATCTGTTGTTTCTTCATCTACCTCTTCTTCAGTAGCTTTTTCTTCTTCTGCTGGAGCAGTTTCACTTGTTTCTGCCGCATTGTCTTTTTCTTCTTCAGCAGGTTTTGAAGAATCATTGCC
>CABTWT010000158.1 GCA_902488555.1 uncultured Anaerococcus sp. | reverse complement strand
GCTGTGGATAGCTTCTTCTCATCCAAGCTAGAATCTTTCCTTGAAGAAAATCCAAAAGTTGCCCAAACCATCCTTGACAAGGCTCTTCAATCAAGAAGAGCAAGAGAAGCTGCTAGAAAGGCAAGGGACTTAACCCGCAAGCGTTCTATACTTGATAGCGCAACACTTCCAGGAAAATTGGCTGACTGCCAATCTACAGATATTGCCGAAAATGAAATATTTATAGTCGAAGGTAACTCAGCTGGTGGTTCAGCAAAGGGTGGACGTGATAACCGCATCCAAGCTATACTTCCTCTACGTGGTAAGATTCTAAATGTAGAAAAGGCAAATATAGACCGAATATTAAATTCAGAAGAGATTAAGGCAATGATCACAGCCTTTGGTACAGGAGTTGGCAAGGAATTTGACATATCAAAACTTCGCTATGGCAAGATAATCATCATGACAGATGCCGACGTCGACGGTGCTCACATCAGAACCCTGCTACTAACCTTCTTCTATAGATATATGAAAGATTTGATAGATGATGGCCACGTTTATGTTGCCCAACCTCCTCTATACAAAATCACCCACGGTAGATCTGAACGTTATGTATACTCAGATGCCGAAAGAGATAGGGTCTTAGGAGATATCAAAGGCGAAAACTACAAAATCAACCGCTACAAGGGTCTTGGTGAGATGAATGCTGAGCAATTATGGGAAACAACCATGAATCCAGATAACAGAATATTGCTTAGGGTCTTAGAAAATGAAGAATCAACAAGTACAGACGACACCTTTAGCCTACTTATGGGAGAAAAGGTAGAACCAAGACGTGAATTCATAGAAGAAAACGCCAAATACGTAAATAATATTGACGTATAGGAGGCAAGATGACTGAAATTAACAATGAACACAATATTATAAATGTAGACCTAGAAGAAAAGATGAAGGATGCCTACCTAGATTATTCTATGTCTGTAATAGTATCTCGTGCACTTCCAGATGTACGTGATGGACTAAAACCAGTACACAGAAGAATCCTTTATGGTATGGAAGGTCTAGGTCTTGATCCAAACAAACCAACCAGAAAATCTGCCAGAGTAGTTGGTGAGGTAATGGGTAAGTATCACCCTCACGGCGATACAGCTCTTTATGATGCCCTAGTACGTCTTGCCCAAGATTTCTCAACCAGATATCCCCTAGCCCAAGGCCAAGGTAACTTTGGTTCTGTGGATGGCGATGATCCAGCGGCTATGCGTTATACAGAAGTCCGTATGTCAAAAATCGCCAAAGAAATGCTAAGAGACCTCAATAAGAATACTGTAGACTTTGTACCAAACTTTGACGAAGAAGAAAAAGAACCAGTAGTCCTACCATCAAGATTTCCAAATCTTTTGGTCAATGGCTCTAACGGTATAGCCGTAGGTATGGCTACAAATATGGCTCCACATAACCTTAATGAAGCCATAGATGCATCCATAGCCTACATGAGAAACCCTGAGATAAGCATCCAAGAACTAAATAAAATTATCAAGGGGCCAGACTTCCCAACAGGGGCAAAGATCTTAGGCAAAAAAGGCATAAAAGATGCCTATGAAACAGGTCGTGGTAAGGTTAAACTTCGTGGTATAGCAAATATTGAACCTTTCAAGAAAAACCGCGAAAGAATCATAGTTACAGAGATTCCTTACCAAGTAAACAAGGCCAAACTCATACAAAAGATAGCTGACCTTGTAAAAGAAAAGAGAATAGATGGTATATCTGATATCCGTGATGAATCAGATAGAAAGGGAATGAGAATTGTAATTGAAATCAAACGCGATTACAATGCCAATATTGTATTAAATAACCTCTATAAATACACTCAATTAGAGACAACCTTTGGTATTATAAACCTTGCATTAGTTGATGGTATACCAAGAATTCTTACATTAAAAGAATTAATCAAATACTATATCGACCACCAAAAAGAAGTAGTAACCAGACGTACACAATTTGACCTAGACAAGGCAAAGGCTCGCAAGCACATAGTAGAAGGTTTGATAATCGCTATAGATAATATCGACGAGATTATCAAAATAATCCGTTCTTCCTATGATGACAACGAGATTAAAGGTATTTTCCTAGAAAAATTTGGCCTAACAGACCTCCAATCTCAAGCTATCCTAGATATGAGATTGAAACGTCTATCAGGACTAGAAATTGAAAAACTTAATGCCGAAAACAAGGAACTTGAAGAGACAATTACCTATCTCCTATCAATCCTAAACTCAGATGAAAAGCTTATAGATCTAATAGAAACAGAGCTAAATGAGATTAAGGAAAAATACGGAGATGAACGTCGCACCAAGCTTGCTCCAGATGAAGGCGACATAGATATAGAAGAGCTTATAGAAGAAGAAGATATACTAATCACCCTTACAAATGATGGATACATCAAACGCCTACCAGTAGATACCTACAAGGTACAAAACAGGGGAGGCAAGGGAATTTCTGCGGCAAATACCAAGGAAGATGACTATATCAAACGCATCATGACTACCAACACCCACGAAGACTTACTATTCTTCACATCCTTTGGTAGGGTCTATAGCCTAAAGGGCTATCAAATCCCAGAAGGATCTAGGACAAGCCGTGGTCAAGCCATAATCAATATTCTATCCCTAAACTCAGGAGAGAAAATAACTGAGATTATGCCATTATCTGAGCTAAGTGAAGAAGATCAGATTGTACTTCAAACACAAAATGGTAAAATTAAGAAAACTGATGC
>CABTWT010000157.1 GCA_902488555.1 uncultured Anaerococcus sp. | reverse complement strand
ACTTTCCAAAACTACTTTAGAATGTATGACAAGTTATCAGGCATGACTGGTACTGCAAAGACTGAGGAAGAAGAGTTTGACGAAATCTATAACCTTGACGTTGTAGAAATCCCAACCAACAAACCAATAGCAAGAAATGATGACGTTGACCATGTTTACATCAACGAAAATGGAAAATACAGAGCAATCATCGAAGAAATAAACAGAGTTCACCCAACAGGACAACCAATTCTTATAGGTACAATCTCAATTGAAGCAAGTGAGAGATTATCAGAAGCCCTAAAGAGAGCTGGTATCAAACACACAGTACTTAATGCTAAAAACCACGAAAGAGAGGCTGCAATAGTAGCAGAAGCTGGTCGTTTTGGTGCAGTAACTATAGCAACAAACATGGCTGGTCGTGGTACAGATATTATGCTTGGTGGTAATGTCGATGATATGGCTAAACAAAAACTAAAAAGAGATGGTATGAGCGAAGAACTACTAGAACAAGTAGATAGCTTTGCAGAAACCAATGACCAAGAAATCCTAGAAGCTCGCAAAAAATATAGACACGAAAAAGACATCATAAGACCGAAAGTAAAAGAAGAAGCTGAAAGAGTTAAAGAAGTAGGTGGCCTATACATCATAGGTTCAGAGCGTCACGAATCACGCCGTATAGATAACCAGCTACGTGGTCGTTCTGGTCGTCAAGGAGACCCAGGACAATCAAGATTCTTCATATCTCTTGAAGATGACCTAATCAGACTAAATGGTGGCGAGCAAGTTGCCAAATTCATCGAAAGTGCAAACTTTGATGAAGACGAACCAATAGTTTCAAAAATGGTTACAAGGTCTATAGAAAAGGCTCAAACAAGAGTAGAAGCAAACAACTTTGCAACACGTAAGAGAGTACTCCAATACGACGATGTTATGAACAAACAAAGGACCATAATCTACAATGAACGTAAAGATGTACTTTATGGTCATGATATGAAAGAAACTATCATAGCTATGATTAAAAATGTTATAGCAGATTCTGTTTATACATTTACAAACCCAGAAGTAAAACCAGAAAACTGGGAAATGGTAGCCCTACTTAACTACCTAAACAGCCTTGGTATACCAGTAACCCAACTACATTTTGAAAACATCAACAACTACAGCCAACAAGATTTGATTGACTATATTACAGAAGCAACTCTTGCAAAATACGAAGATAAAGAATCACAATTTGGATCCTCAAATATGAGAGAGGTAGAAAGAGTAATTATGCTTCGTGTTATCGACCAAAAATGGATGGACCACATCGATGCTATGGATCAAATGAGAAAAGAAATCGGTGTTCGTGCAATGGGCAACGAAGACCCAGTTCGTGCGTATACAAACGAAGGTTTCGATATGTACGAAGAGATGACCAGATCTATCCAAGAAGAAACTGTAAGATACATGATGAATGTTGAAATCAGACAAAATATCCAAAGAAAACAAGTTCTAGTTCCAGATAAGGAAGTCCAACCATCAGATGATGGCTCAAACGATGTAGAAGTTCCATCAGCTGACGAGCTTTCTGGTGAAGATGACCAATTATCAAACCTTAACAGAGCAGAACGTAGAAAACTAGAACGTATAGCTAAAAAATCTAAGGTTAAGAAATAATAATGGCAGAAATATACCAACTTAGAGAAACAATTGAAGATTTATCAGCTACAATGAAGTTAATTGGAGACTCTCTTTGACCCAGAAAGTCTAAAAAAAGAAGTAGATTCTCTAGAAAAACAAACTTTCCAAGCTGATTTTTGGGACGATAGTGAAAAAGCTCAACATATTATGGCAGACTTGTCAAACAAAAAAGATGAGTTTTCTTCCTACAATTCTATAATGGAAGCTATCTCAGATAATACTGACTTAATCGACTTAGTTGAGATGAGCGAGGAAGCAGAGACAAATACCCTTGATCAAATAGCAGCTGACCTAAAAGAGCTATCTAAAAAAGTTTCTGCTATGAAACTAAGAACCCAACTTGATGGTGAATATGACAAAAACAATGCTTATATGTCCATCAACGCTGGTGCAGGAGGACTAGAGGCAACCGACTGGGCTTCTATGTTACTTCGTATGTATACCAGATATTTTGACCAAAATGGCTTCAAATACGAAATAACTGACCTAAACAACGAAGAAGCAGGGGGCATCAAATCAGCTACCATAGCTATCAAGGGAGCCTATGCTTACGGATATCTCAAAGGAGAAAAAGGAGTCCACAGACTTGTACGTATATCTCCATTTGATTCCGGTGCCAGACGTCACACTTCATTTTCATCAGTGGATATATTCCCAGAACTTGATGATACAACTGAAGTTGAAATCGACCCCAATGACCTAAGGATAGATACCTATAGGGCAAGTGGGGCTGGTGGCCAACACGTCAATAAAACCGACTCTGCTGTAAGGATTACCCACATACCAACAGGTGTTGTGGCAAGTTCTCAAGCCGAACGTTCCCAAACCCAAAACAAGGAAACAGCAATGAAACAGCTTTATGCAAAGCTAGTTCAAATTGCAGAAGAAGAACAAAGGGAAAAAATAGAGGACATCCAAGGCAAATACACACAAATTGCCTGGGGCAGCCAAATTAGATCCTATGTATTCCAGCCATACACCCTTGTAAAAGACCACAGAACCAACTACGAAGTGGGCAATGTGGAAAGTGTAATGGATGGGGATATCCAAGGATTTATAGATGCATATTTAGCAGAAAGCCATAAGGATAATAAATAGAGGGGATT
>CABTWT010000156.1 GCA_902488555.1 uncultured Anaerococcus sp. | reverse complement strand
TTATGTACTCTTCTACTGCTTTTATTTTTAGTTGATAATCGTAGCTTGTCATTTTTCCTCCGTTGCAGTTTTTGGTGCAACTTTTGGGGGCTGGTACAAAGGGACGTAGGGGTCTCCGCTACCCCTCGACCCTACCCCCTTAAATCGGAGTATAGGCCTTGAATTATTCAAATAAAATTTAGCTACAAGACTTTTTCAATAAATATATTGAAGGTTTATAAATCTCCTAATTTTTCATTATGCCCAGGTAAATAAATCAATCAATATTAAAACTCAGTAAATAAAATCCTATGATACCTAAAAAGATTTTCTTTTTGTTTTTTAAAAACAAAAGAGACTGTTACTTAGTAACATGCCTCTTTACTTTCTTTTATAATTTTACTTTCAAAACTTATATTATCAATTATTTTAAAGTCTTCACAGCTTGGCTTACTGCATCTGCTATACCCTCTTCAAAGGCTGAAGGGATTACGTATTCGGCGTTTAGTTCATCATCTTCTACGAATGCTGCTAAAGCCTTAGCTGCTGCCATTTTCATCTGATCTGTAATTTGTGGTGCACGGGCTTCTAGGGCTCCTTTGAATATTCCTGGGAAGGCTAGAACGTTATTTATTTGGTTTGGAAAATCTGATCTACCTGTTGCTACTACTTTTGCTCCTGCTTCTATGGCTTCATTGTAGTCTATTTCTGGTACTGGGTTTGCCATGGCAAATACTATGGCATCATCTTTCATATTTTTGATGTCATCACCGTCAATAATATTTGGTGCTGATACTCCTACGAATACGTCTGCTCCGACCAAGGCTTCTTTTAGGCTGCCTTCAAAGTTTTCTGGATTAAACATTTCTGCAATTTGTGCCTTTACTGGGTTACCAGAGTTTAGCATAAGTTCGCTGATTGCTCCATGTGAGTCACATACTATGATGTTTTTTACTCCTAAATCTCTTATTAGTTTTGCACAAGAAAATCCTGCTGCACCAGCTCCAGATATTACTAGTTTGATGTCTTCAGGTTTTTTGTCTACTAGTTTTAGCGCATTGATAAGAGCTGCTACTGTTACAATTGCTGTACCGTGTTGGTCATCGTGGAATACTGGTATATCTAGTTCTTCTTTTAGTTTATCTTCTATATATACACATCTTGGTGAAGATATATCTTCAAGGTTGATCCCTCCAAAGCCTGGTGCAATGTTTTTCACAATGTTGATTATTTCGTCTGGATCCTGGGTGTCGACTACTATAGGAACTGCGTTAACCCCACCAAATTCTTTGAAAAGTACTGCCTTTCCTTCCATAACAGGCAAAGCAGCCTTTGGACCAATATTTCCAAGTCCTAGAACAGCAGAACCATCACTTACTACAGCAATAGTATTTGCTTTCATTGTGTATTCGTATGCTAAAGCTTCATCTTTTGCAATCTCTCGACACGGCTCTGCAACTCCTGGTGTGTAAGCATAGGTCAAATCCTCAGCATTATTAACCTTAGCCTTTACATCTGTACCAACCTTACCTTGCCATTCTTTATGCTTTTCTAATGCTTTTTCATAAACGTCCATAATTTACTCCTTTTAATTTTCTCAAATACCAATCCTACTAATATGTAAGCGAATAGTAATTCGATCGCCTATGTTTGGTGAGATTTCGGCAAATAGTCCTTCTTTCAAACTATAAGCATCTCACTATATAAGTCTATATTCTATATTATAACATCATAGGTATTAAATGTTAATTCTTTGTTGGTAACGATATCAAATAGTTCAAAAAAAGAAAGCCTCAAGAGAAGCTTTCTTCAAACTATAATTTTATTTTGGTGGCATTACCTTTGCTGTACCTTCTACGACAACGTCACCATCTTGGTTTATACAAACTGTTTTTAAAATAGCTCTGTTTTTTCTTTTATTAATTCATCAACAGTGATTGTAGCAGTAATAGTATCGCCAAATTGTACCGGTTTAGTAAATCTTAAGTCTTGGTTAAGATAAATTGTTCCAGGGCCTGGAAGTTGTGTTCCAATAGCTCACGAGATGATCCAACTACTGGTGATTTTACCAAAATACCAAATGTTTGATCATAAGCAGCCTTCCATTGTTTTAGTGTATCTGAGAACTTCATTGGATCATCAAACATACTTTGCATTGTAATATCAGCAATATTTTGATAAGCATAAGCCCATGGACCTAAGAAGTTTTCCATTGATTTAAAATATGTGTTGAAATAGCTTTGTGTATTTAGTGCAAGGCCTTGCAATTCCTTTGGCATAAGTGGAATAAAGTTAGATGTAAGTACTTTATTAAATTGTTCAGCCATTTCATGAATGTTTTTATTGTAAGAATCGCTGCTTGGTTTTAAAATTTGGTCATTGAATTGTTTCCATTGACATAATTGATTTTATTTATAGAACCAAGAAATAAATAATTATATAGGGACCATACTTAATTAAAAAATCCAAAAGATTTATAAGAAAAATATTTTAGAAAATTTAAAAAAAATAGAATATAAGCTTAGCAAGTAAATTATTTTGTTAATTAATTGCACGAGTGTGCAAAATTTTGATACAAAAGTACCATATAGATATCGGGGTGTGGCGCAGTTTGGTAGCGCACGTGTTTCGGGAACACGGGGTCGAAGGTTCAAATCCTTTCACCCCGACCAATCTTAATTGTTGATAGTGCTGGCTTCGAGAAGGCGGGGCCCGAAGCTTCTAATACTTTCACCCAGACCATTTTTTATTTTTTGATAGCGATGGCTTCGAGAAGGCGGGGCCCGAAGCTTCT
>CABTWT010000155.1 GCA_902488555.1 uncultured Anaerococcus sp. | reverse complement strand
AGAAAGATTATAGAAAGGTTAACAAAATAGGTGGCTTATGAATAAGTTTTTAAAAGTAATTTCATATATTTTTATAATAATAATGGCAGTTGTCACCCTATTTCCTTTCTTTTATATGATTTCATCAGCCTTGATGACTTTCCAGGAAGTGACAGCTATACCACCAAAGCTAATGCCAGCAAGTCCGCAATTAGAAAACTTCAAAGAAGCTATGAAGGTTGCACCTTTTGGCAGATACTTTCTAAATACAGTTTTTGTAACCCTCATAAATACTTTGGGAACACTTATAACTACAACACTTGCGGCTTTTGCAATTAATTTCTTGAACTTTAAACACAAAAACTGGATAGAAAATATTCTCCTATCCCTACTTATGATTCCCTTTGAAATCATAGTTTTCACCAATTTTAGAACCATTGCCAAGCTTTCGCTTTTGGATAGCTACTGGGCCTTGATCTTGCCTTTCTTGGCAAGTGTCTTCTATATAATATATCTAAGACAGTTTTTAAGGTCTATACCAATGGACTATTACAATGCAGCAAAAGTCGACGGAGCAAGTGATTTTGAATTTATAAGAAGGGTTATGATTCCACTTTCCAAATCAACCCTATTTACCATCGGCCTACTAAACTTCATAGCGGGTTGGAATTCTTTCTTGTGGCCAATACTTGTAACAAATACAAAAGATATGAGGATGATAAGTAATGGTCTATCAGCCTTTGCAAGTGAGGCAGGATCCTATATCCACTTGCAAATGGCTGCATCTACCATAACAATTCTGCCTATACTAATCCTATATTTCATATTTAGGAAGCAAATATTGGAGGGAGTTGCTTATGGTGGTTTAAAAGGCTAGCATTATTTAAATTAATGGGTATAAAAAAGGTGTAATGATAAATAAAAAAGGAGATTTTATGAAAAAGAAAGTTACTTCATTACTAATGAGCTTAATGCTCTCACTATTTGTTCTAACTGCTTGTGGCAATAATGGCCAAGAAGCTAAAGAACCTGCAGAAAACAAGACACAAACAGAAGAAACTGCAGAAAGTACAGAAGAAGAAAATGCTGACCAAGAAGCAGATGCTGAGGAAGCTAAAGAAGCAGATGCGTCTGATGATAGCGCATCAGGCGAAACAACAGAAATAGTATTCTGGCATGCAATGGGTGGTGGCCAAGGTGAAGCTTTGGAAAAATTGGTAAAACAATTTGAAGAAGAAAATCCAAACATCAAAGTTAACCTACAAAACCAAGGTAACTATGGAGATCTTAACCAAATCTTAGTTGCAACTATGCAATCACCACAAGACTTGCCAACCATTACTCAAGCATATCCTGACTGGATGTTACAATTTCAAAGTGCAGACCTTGTAACAGACCTTACAGATATGGTAAAGGGTGACAATGGCATCGAAGATTACGAAGATATCCTTCCAGGCGTTCGTGAAGAAATCGAAGAAGATGGCAAGATTATGGGTCTTCCATTTAACAAATCTACAGAAGTTTTCTGGTACAACAAAACTTTGTTTGACGAACTAGGACTTGAAGTACCAACAACTTATGAAGAACTAGAAGAAGTTTCTAAAAAGATTAAGGAAGAAAAAGACATACCAGGAGTTGGTTTCGATTCACTTCCTAACTACTATGCAACATATATGCACAATAACGGCGTAGAAATGGATCAAGATCTTGATGTAGCGAGCGACAAATCAGTAGAAGCTGTAGACTACTATCAAAGAGGTATAAAAGAAGGATATTTCAGGATAGCAGGAACTGACCAATATATGTCAGGCCCATTTGCCAATGAACAAGTAGGAGCTTACATCGGTTCAAACGCTGGTGAAGTTTATGTAAAAGATGGGGTGGAAGGCAAATTTGAATACGCAGCTGCACCTTATCCAGCAGAATCAAGCGTACAACAAGGTACAAACATCTATATGTTTGAAAATGCAAGCGAGGATCAAAAGAAAGCTGCTTTTGAATTTTTGAAATTCTTAGTATCAAAAGAAAGTCAAATCCAATTTGCTCTTGACACTGGATATATGCCAGCAAGAACAAGTGCTGTTGAAGATAGCAAGTACAAAGATAGTGACTCAGCTATAGCAAAAATTCTAGCTGACGCAACCAAAAACTTATATTCTAGACCACTTGCACCAGGCAGCCAACAAGCTTATAACGACATAGGATCAACACTTGAACAAATCCTATCAAACCCAGATGCAGATATTAAAGCAGAACTTGAAGCTTTTGCACCACAATATCAATCAGACTTTTCTGATGCAAACTAGAAATAAATATGACTTCCAGGATTACCCTGGAAGTTTTTTTATGCTTATAAATAAAAAATACTAATTATACATTTATGCGAAAATTTAGGAATAAATATTTGATAATGTGTTGACAAAAAATCCCTAACTGTTATACTTTTATTAGAACTATGAAAACGAAATCATTAGTAGTTTTAAGGGAGGGAAAATGAAAAAGTTTCATAAAATAATGAATATTGGTCTAGCATCAATGTTAGTATTCTCAATGACCACACCAGTATATGCTTGTACTGGTCTATATGTAGGAAGCGAAGAGTCTGAAAACGGTAGTACATACTATGGTAGAAGTGAGGACTTATCTGACAACCAAACTAAAATCTTTGGTGTTTCCGAAGAAAAGAAATACGAAAAAGGCACAATGTATAAGGATGCCGATGGTTTGGAAATGGAAATGCCAGAAGAAACCTACAAATACACCTATGTAAGAGACTCAAACAAAGCTACTCCAGAACCAGTTGACCAAGATGGCAATGTAGT
>CABTWT010000154.1 GCA_902488555.1 uncultured Anaerococcus sp. | reverse complement strand
CTTCACCAACAATTTCATGAGCCTGAGATCCATACATTGTTAAGTGAACTACTTTTCCACCATTGTCTTTCCATTTGTTAATAACACCCATATAATTTTTAGCTTAACTAGTTCAAAATCTCCCTTGCCATCTAGTACCAATAGTGGTTTTACATTAAATATAGTAGATACTCTTTTAGCAAGTTTACCGATTCTTCCACCTGCTTTAAGGTATTTAAGTGTATCAAAATAGCAGTAAGAGTATTGCTTTCCTATGCTAGCATTTAATTTTTCTAGAATCTCTTCTGCACCAAAGCCTTCTTTAACTAAATCAACTGCATAGTTTACAATGATTCCTTCCATTAAGGATACACTACCACTGTCTATTACATATACTTTTAGACCGTTGTTTTCAGCAATATTGGCATTTGTAAGTGTTGCTGACATCTTTGAAGTTATGCCAATATATATTGCTGTATCAAAGCCATCTTCTTTTATTTTTGCAAAAAGTCTAGAAAAATCATCGGGACTAGTTGCAGATGTTTTTGCTGTGTAGTCTCTGTCGGATTCATTGATTGCAGCAAA
Organism: uncultured Anaerococcus sp.; assembly: GCA_902488555.1. Next base: position 2,279 of record CABTWT010000154.1, on the reverse strand, counting down.
ATCATCAGCCTTTATCTCTTTTCTATCCTCATAAATCTTATCATCTAACACTACATATAGATTTGCCACATATATGTTGTTTTCACTTATATAAGCTTCTGATAAATCAGCTGTGGAGTCTGTTATTATTGCTATTTTTTCCATAATTAATCCTTTTCTTATGATTTATATTATATCTATATTTAAATATTTCTCTGTAAACAAAAATACTCATGGACAAATCCATGAATACTATTATTAATCTAGTGTAAAAATCCCAAAGCCAAACAAGCCTGGACCAGTGTTTGCACCGAGTGTTGGTGATATTTGCACTTTATAGACCTTTTGAGCACCAGCTATTACATCTGATAAACTTTCTTCTATTTTTGTTAGAGCTTGTTCACGGCCACCATGCCCGTAGAATAAATAATAATCTTTGACATCGGCTACTAAGCTTTCACCTATTTTCTTAAGCTCCCTTAGTACTCTCTTTTCCCCTCTAGCAACTTTCATTAGCTTGAAAGTCCCCTCTTCTGGACTTACAGTTATGATTGGTTTTACAGAAAGGGCATCCCCAATTTTACCAAAGGTTCTTGGGACTCTTCCTCCTTCTACCAAGTATTTGAAAGTTTCCAAGGTAAAGAATACGTGAGAATCGTTCCTCTTTTGATTTAGCTTATCTATAATTTGATCAAAAGATAGACCTTGATCTATCAATTCCTTTGCATAGATAGCAAAAAATCCTTCGGTCATAGTAAGATTTTTACTATCGAATACATATGTTTCTAGTCCATCTACATCAAACATCTGCATTAGATTGTTGGTGCTTGAGAAGTGACTGCTTAGGCTTATGGCTATTAGTTTGTTATAGCCATCGCTTTTGATTTTTTCATAAATCTCAGTAAGATCTCCTGGCGATGCTGTGGATGTCTTTGGCATAGTGTCGTTTTTTTCCATCCAAGCATAAAATTCATCAGGAGAAATCTCTATCCTATCCTTATAATACTTGTTATCTAAGTTAACATACAAAGGCAGAAGGTATATGCCAAGTTCTTCAGCCATTTTTATATCTATATCTGCTGCAGTGTCAACTAGTACTGCTATTTTTTCCATTTTATTCCCTCACTTATTAACGGAATATAATATATCTTTATTTCTAATATATAATAATAATATATTATACCACATTAATCATCTATAAATTATCTCTATTTGATTTTCTTCTCTTATCTCTCTCACATCAGTAAAGTCGTATTTATATTCTTCTTTAAATCTTTTTGATACTTGCTCATTAGATCCAAAATGCATAGGAAAGAAAACTTTCGGTCTAACTTCCCTTATAAAAATGTCAGCTCCCTTATAATAGTTCTCTTCCAGCCTATTATCTAGGGCAAAAAAGCAAATATCTATATCTTCTTTCTTAATCTTATTAACTTCTACCATAAAGTCATCGTATTCTTTTTTCATGGTAGAATCATCATTACTTGGCCAAGCCCAAAAATTTAGATCTCCTCCATGGAAAAAATTCACACCATCAACATCCATCAATATTGATATGCCTAGATCTGTCGACCCAAAAGTTTTGACATCAATTATTTTACCAGAAGTTAATTTGATTTGGTATGTCATATTTTTATCTACAAAATGAACATTATCTGCCTTATACAAAGTCTTAAGATGATCCATAGTAAGTTTGTTATTTTTGATAAAAACTATATTTTCATCACTTGGAAGCTCTCCTATATCGCTAGATAGGATATAGGTAATATTTTCCATATTTGGTAGTTTTAGTATCTCTGATGTGTAGTGGTCGCTGTGTCCATGAGTAGATACAAAAATAACTTCCTTGTCTTCAGGAATATTTAATTTTCCCTTATAATAATCAAAAACAATAAATAAATCTTTAGTTTCCACACTGTAGCAAGAGTGGTAAACATAGGTAATAATAGTTTCCATAAATACTCCAATTCTTTTTAGCTTTATACCCATTATCTTTGAACAATTTATAGTATAATAGGCAAATAGGAAGTGATTTTATGAAAAAAGAAATAAAAACAAATGCAATGAGAATATTAGACAACTTAAATATCAAGTATGACCACCAAGACTATGGATTGGAAGGAGATTTTGTCTCATCGGTAGACCTTTCAGAAAAGACCCACCAGGACATACACTACATATACAAAACCTTGGCAACCGTATCAAACACCAAGGACATATATATCTTTGTCATACCTGGAGAAGAAAATATAAATTTCAAAAAAGCTGCCAAGTGCATAGGTGTCAAAAAATTGGAAATG
>CABTWT010000153.1 GCA_902488555.1 uncultured Anaerococcus sp. | reverse complement strand
GATTGACCCTCTATTACTAATATATTATCATGACTGTATTCATCTAGATCCTTGTGTTTGTTAGTAATTACAACAAAATCCAAAGCTTCTTCTACAAATTTATCTATTATCACTTCTGCCATTTCACCAGAACCACATATTATATAATGATTACTTAAAGAGGAGATTTTTCTTTCCATTTTGCTACCTTTCCATATATCTACAAGCTTTCCTTCAACAAACATAGCTACTATAGTTGTAAAAGCATAACCAACAACTCCAACTCCTAAGAATATTAGAATAACAGTAAAAATCTCTGATTCATTGCTGGATGTTCCAACCTCACCAAAACCTACAGTTGATATAGTAATGACAGTCATATATAAAGCATCTATAAATTCAACATCAAGTAGATAGATATACCCAACCACACCTAGAGTAAGTAAAAGTACAAATGCAATAATGATAAATCTTAGTTTCTTTTTTTCTTCCATAAGATTCTCCTAATATATTGATTATAATATATATTTTCACAATAAACTAGGTTGATAATCAATATTTTTATATACCTTAACAATACTATAAACCATAATAGGGTATTAATTAAATACATATGATAAAGAGAAATTACAAGTTCATTGCTATAACATTCGTTATTTTGAAGACATCTTAATATTTTAATTTATAAGAGAAGTTGTAAAAGTTAATTAGTCGGCTACTTTATATTACTTTAAGAGGAGATAATGAATGAATGATAATTTTAAATTAGAAGGTAAATTAGTTAGGCTTAGACCTTTAAAAGAAAAGGATATTAAGAATCTAATTTATTATATGACAGATGATATAGAATGGCAGCAATGGGATGCTCCGTGGGAAAATGAAGATGACGTAATTTTTGACCAAATAGAATTTGAAAATAGATTAAAAAATCAAATTAAGCATTTAAGATACAAAGAAACCACACCGGAAACATTTATTTACCGTACTTTAATCATTGAGAGACTATCTGATGGAGAATTTATGGGTAAAATTAATAGCTACCATATTGATGAAAATTACAATTATTCTAGTACAGGCAAGCACTTTACAATTGGTATAGGTATTTATAAAAAAGATTATAGAAAATCTGTATATGCTAGTTAAGCTTGGTCACTTTATATTGATTATTTAAAGTCAAAAGGACTAGAAGAAGTATATACTCAAACTTGGTCTGGCAATATACCAGCACAAAAATTAATTCAAAAATTAGGATTTACTTTAGTTGATGTTGATAAAAATTGCCATCAATTAAATGGGAAGAATGTGGATGGTTATACTTATAGATTATTATTAAACGTCAGCTTTATTTATAGATAATAAGTTATAAAAATCACTTATATTTGTGTAACATTTTTTAATATTGATTTTTTATTATCTACATTATTTTAAAATTTAAAAGCATATGGTATATTAAAGTCAAACATTTGTTGATTAAATAATACATATTGAAGAAAGGCTGGTTTATGAAGACTGATATCGAGATTGCAAAAGAGATTGAACTTAGGGATATTGATGATATTTGTCATGATTTGGGGATTGATGATTACGAGAAATATGGCAAGTATAAGGCAAAATTAGGCTTAGAGTATGCTGATAAGAAAAAAGAAAATTCTAAGTTGATTTTAGTTACAGCTACAAACCCAACTCCAAGTGGCGAGGGGAAAACAACATTAAACATAGGCTTATCAATGGCTTTAAACAAGATTGGTAAGAATGCTATTTCAGTTTTAAGAGAACCATCTATGGGACCTTCTTTTGGTAGAAAGGGTGGTGCTGCTGGTGGTGGTTATAGCCAAGTTTTACCGATGGATGAGATAAACTTACACTTTACTGGAGACTTTCATGCTATAACTTCTGCTGTAAATCTAGTTGCTGCGATTTTGGATAATCACATCTACCAAGGCAACGAAAAAAACATTGATCCAAAGCAAATTGTTTGGAGAAGGTGTGTAGATTTAAACGATAGAGCTTTAAGAAATATTATTATTGGCTTGGGTAATAGAACTGACGGTGTAACTCGTGAGGATAAATTTGACATAACAGTTGCAACAGAAATGATGGCAGTACTTTGTCTAGCAACTAGTCTAAAAGACTTTAAAGAGAAGGTTAGCAAAATGATTGTTGCTTATGATTATGATAATCAACCAGTAACTGTTGATGATATCAAAGCTACAGGATCTGTTGCAGTTGTAATGAAAGATGCCCTAAAGGCAAATCTAGTTCAAACAACAGAAAACACTCCAGCAATAATTCACGGTGGACCATTTGCAAATATAGCTCATGGGTGCAACTCTCTACTTGCGACAAAAACTGCTTTGGGAATTGCTGACTATGCTGTTACAGAAGCAGGATTTGGTGCAGACCTAGGAGCTGAGAAATTTAACGATATAAAATGCCGACTAGGAGGGCTAGCTCCAGATGCAACTGTCATAGTAACTTCTATTAGGTCTTTGAAATACCATGCAGGAATGGCCTTTGATAATCTAGCAGATGAAAACTTGGAGTTTCTAAAAATTGGATTTAAAAACCTTAGAATCCACATTGAAAATATGAAAAAGTTTGGCAAAAATATTGTAGTTGCCATTAATAAATTTGCCACTGATACAGATGAGGAAATCAAATTATTAAAAGAATTGACTCAAACATTGGGAGTTGATGCTGTTGAAACTACAGTGTTTACTGATGGTGGCCAAGGTGGAGTCGACCTAGCTCAAAAAGTTGTTGACCTATGTGAAAATGACAATGATTTTAAATACTTATATGAACTTGATTTACCTATTAAAGAAAAAATCGAGACTATTGCCAAGGAAATTTATAGGGCCAAGGGAGTAGTTTATAGTAAAAAATGTGAAAAAGAAATCAAAAAAATAG
>CABTWT010000152.1 GCA_902488555.1 uncultured Anaerococcus sp. | reverse complement strand
TGGTATCTTTATGAGCTTCCAACACCCAGATGAAATCCCAGGTGTAAAACTAAATGATTTCCTAAGAATAGCTGAAGAGCAAGTTACAGGAGAAAAACCAGCTATGCTTGCCTTTAACAAAAAACTAACAGGCGAAATGGAAAAACTAAGCCTAGCAGAAGACTATGCGTCAAGATATGTTAACGTTGGTTTTTCAGGCGGTGAACGTAAAAAATCTGAGATCTTACAGATGAAAATGATGAATCCAAAACTTGCCATGCTAGATGAGACAGACTCAGGTCTTGACGTTGACGCGGTAAGAATTGTATCAAAAGGTATCGAGGACTTTAGAAGCGAAGATAACGCTGTGATCCTTATTACCCACCACAAGGCCCTATTAGAATTCATCAAGGCTGACTATGTTCACGTAATCAAAGACGGAAAGATCTCTCAAACAGGTGATGCAAATCTAATGGATGAGATTATCGAAAAAGGATATGAATGGGTGTAAAATATGCCAAATAAAACAGTAGAAGAACAATTAAAGGAACTCGATAGAGGCTTTTACGACTTTATCGACGAATTTTCCTATGATTATATAACCGAAAAAGGTCTAGATGCACAAATAGTAAACGAGATTTCAGATAAGAAAAACGAGCCTGATTGGATGAGAATTAGAAGACTTAAGTCTCTAGAAATCTACAACAAGCTTGAAAACCCAAACTGGGGACCAGATTTATCTGAACTTGATATGAACGATATCACAACCTATGTTAAGCCAAAGACTGACAAGCAATCCAACTGGGAAGCTCTTCCAGAAGATATCAAGGCAACCTTTGACAGACTTGGTATTCCAAAGGCTGAGCAAGAGTCACTGGCAGGGGTTGGTGCCCAATACGACTCAGAAGAAGTATATTTCTCCATCCAAAAACACCTTGAAGACCAAGGGGTTATCTTTATGGACTTTGCAACAGCCCTTAAAGAACATGAAGATTTAGTAAAAGAGTATTTCCAAAGAGCCATCCCACCAACACTTCACAAATATGCGGCCCTACACGGCGCTGTATGGAGTGGTGGAAGTCTAATTTATGTTCCAGAAGGAGTAAAGGTAGATATCCCTCTCCAATCCTACTATAGGCTAAATGCTCCAGGAGCTGGCCAATTTGAACATACAATGATAATTGCAGAAGATAATGCAAAAGTTCACTTTATTGAAGGCTGCTCTGCACCAAGATATAACGTTGTTAACCTTCACGCAGGTTCTGTAGAAATCTTTGTTGGCAAAAATGCCGAAGTAAGATTTTCAACTATAGAAAACTGGTCAAGAAATATGTACAACCTAAACACCAAACGTGCCATAGTTGACGAAGGTGGCAAGGTAATTTGGGTATCTGGATCATTTGGATCAAAAGTTTCTATGCTTTATCCAACATCTGTTCTTGCAGGAGAATACGCAAGTGCAGAGTATACAGGAATCACATTTGCAGCTGATGGCCAATATATAGACAATGGTTGCTCTATGATTCACCTTGCTCCAAACACATATTCAACAGCCCTTACAAAATCAATCACAGCAGGAAGCGGCAAATCAATGACTAGATCTCTAGTTCAAATGAAGAGAAATACAGCTGGAAGCCGTTCTACAGTAGACTGTGAAAACTTGATGCTAAGTGAAAATGCTCAATCAGATACTATCCCAGTTCTTGATATTAGAAATGACGATGTGGACTGTGGTCACGAGGCCAAAATTGGTTCCCTTGACCAATCACAAATCTTTTATCTAATGAGCCGAGGAATCCCAGAGGATGAGGCTAAATCAATGATAGTTCGTGGATTTGCAGAGCCAGTAAGTAGAGAGCTTCCACTAGAGTATGCAGTTGAAATGAACCGTTTAATTGATATGGAACTAGAAGGAGCAAATGGCTGATGAGCAAATTAAATGAAATGAGAATGTACACCTGGAACTCAACAGGGCTAAACTTCATAGAAGAGGGCCTAGAAACACCAGATAAGAAGCCATATTTCAAAGAAAGTGATAAGGATGAAATCATATCTTTGAACCAAGCCTTTGCTGGTAAAAATTATGGAGTTTCAGAAGAAGTTTTAAACGAGAACAAAAACTTTAGAAACTTTAGCATATATAGAGACATCAAGGAAAAAAGTGACTTTGAAGCTATTGATCTAAAACTTAATGCAGAAAATAATATCCTAGTTTCAAATATAGATATCAACGCGGCAGAAGATTCTGTTTCATCATTTTTGGTAAATGTAAATGGCGATGGCGACAAGCTTTACCTAAACTCATTAATCAGAGTAAATCTAGAAAAAAGAGCCAAGGTAAAATTAGTTATAGTAACTAACTTGCCAAAGGAATCTACCAACATACAATCAGTCGCAACTCTCTTAGACGAAGAGGCTATGCTTGATATTTCATACATTGAAATAGGTGCAAGCCATTCACTTGTGAACATCAAAAATATCCTAGAAGGCGATAGAGCTATGGTCATAGAAGATGGAGTTTATTTCAAAGAAGTACACGAATTCCTAGACATCCTTGCTACAAACGAACACTTGGGCAATGAAACAGATTCTGATGCCATGTTCAACGGTGCTTTGAAGGATAGAGCCCACAAGAACTGGAAGGGTGTAGTTGACCTAAGGCCAGGTTGTGTGAGCGCTGATGGTAAGATTGGCGATTACTCAATGATGTTTTCAGATAATGTCAAGAACAAAACTGCACCAATCCTACTTTGTGCAGAAAAAGAAGTGGCAGGAAACCACGCTGCAAGCGTAGGTAGACTTAACAAAGATATGTTATTTTACATTATGAGTCGTGGTTTTGATAAGAAACAAGCGGAATCAATGATGCTAGAAGCAACTTTTGCAAAAACCCTTGATAAAATCGAAGACGAGAGCCT
>CABTWT010000151.1 GCA_902488555.1 uncultured Anaerococcus sp. | reverse complement strand
TTAATCTTCATTTTTCATATCCTTATTCTTAAAAGTATCGCCATCTTTGATGTAAGTCTCGCCAGAATCAAGTTCAATCTCAATGTTTTTATTTCCCTTATCTTTGGAAAAATTAGCCTTGTAGGTAAAATCATCTCCAGTAAAAGTTCCCTCTCCATCAAATCTTCCGTTCTTAAAAGACCCTTGGTAGCTTCCCTTATCAGATTCAAGCTCACCCTTGCCATTGAACTTATTATTAACCATAGTCCCCGAATAATAAGTACCTTGGTCGATTTTATAAGTTTTTACTGTCTTAGTCTTCGGCTTGGCAAAAATATAAATTAGAGATATAAGCATAAGCAGAGCCAAAGCCAAAGACATATATGAAAGAAATTTCTTATTTTCCATTTATATCACCTCATACTATATTATGGGTATATTATATCAAAGAAATGAGGGATTTTATGAAATATTTTTATAAAGACATAAAAAAAGAGAATAATATCATATTAAGAGGGGTTTTAAACACTGGAGATGACTTTGATAAGTCCAAAACTTATCCAACAGTTATATACTTCCACGGCTTTGCAGATGATAGAAATGGCTTGCAATTTATGAACATCCAAAACTCCAAATTTTTGACTGCCAATGGCTATATAGTATTTCGCTTTGATTTCTCGGGATGTGGGGAATCTGATGGAAGCTTTTTTGATATCAACCTATCCCGTGAAGTAGAAGAAGCAAGTCTTATCCATGACTTTGTTATAAATGAGCCTTATGTAGATAAGGAAAATCTTTTTTGGAAGGGTCATTCTATGGGTGGATCGGTAGCGGTAGCCATTGCCCACGAGAAAAAGCCTAAGGCACTTTCCTTATTCTCACCAGCAGCTGATTTTAGTGAAGAAGAGAACTCCTTAATGAAATCACTAAAAGAAGCCTTTAGGTCATCCTATGTCAAAAAAGAAGGGGACGATGTAGGAGGGCTAAAAATCAGCGATGGATTTATAAAAGATGTAACAAGCTATGACCTCTACGCTTTGGCCCCAAAATACCAAGGCCCAACTCAAATAATCAGGGGAGATGAAGATAAGATAATATCAAAAGAATCAAACGAGAAGCTTTGCAAATCATTTGAAAACTGCATGTACAAAGAAATCAAAGGCACAGATCATACATTTTCAGATTTTGACCAAAGATTAGAATCCTTTCAATTGATGTTTGATTTTTTTGAAAAATATAGAAGCTAAGAGGACTGAAATCAGTCCTTTTTTTCTGTGAATATATAGTGGAAATATTTTTTAAAAAGAAATATTTAGCTAAAAGTACTTTGAGAGATCCGTAGACCTTGGCCTTGTGGATGACAGGGATAGATATCTGTTCTCTTGAGGATTGCAGGGATATGAAAGTTAAAAGGTTATTAGCCATAAACAGCATAATATTTACAAACAACTGTAATTGTGATGGACCAAAAGTCGTCCGATAGATCTAGGACCAACAAGGGAATAAAATTTTAAATTATGATATTGATTATCATTACTTTATATGGTATACTTTAAATGCAGTTAAAAAGACCTCGGAATTTTAATTATATTTTAATAAATTATAAAAATTATTGTTTTATATAGAAAAGGAGTACTTATGCCTGTTACATTGTTTAGTGAAGGTGACTCAGTGAGAGTAACCATGATTAAGGGCAATGATCAAATTAGAAAGCATTTATCAAATTTAGGAATAGTAAAGGGCAAGGAAATGACCCTACAAAGATTTGATGGTGTTAATTATATTTTCTTAATAGAGGGAAACAAAATTGCTCTAGCAAAGGATATTGCTAAAAGAATAATTGTTGAGGAGGTTGTTGGATGAAATCTTTAAGAGATGCCAATGTAGGAGAAAATCTTAAAGTTGCTAAAATAAAGGGAGATGGTCCTACAAAAAGAAGAATAATGGATATGGGCATTACTAAAAATACTGATCTTTTTGTAAGAAAGGTTGCTCCATTAGGAGATCCCGTACAAATAAGTCTAAGGGGATATGAACTTACTATTAGAAAACATGATGCCGAAAATATAATAGTGGAGGAATTATGAGTTATACAGTAGCCCTAGCGGGCAATCCAAATTCTGGTAAGACTACTTTGTTTAACGCTCTTACTGGATCAAATCAAAGAGTTGGAAACTGGCCTGGTGTTACAGTTGACAAAAAAGAAGGGAATCTAAAAAGTCACAAAGATATAGTTATCCAAGATTTGCCAGGAATTTATTCTCTATCTCCATATACATTAGAGGAAAAAGTAGCACGTGAATATTTGGTCGATGAAAGGCCAGATTTAATTGTTAACCTAGTTGACGGGTCAAATCTTATCAGGAATTTATACTTAACAAGCCAATTTATAGAACTTGGTATCCCAACAATACTTGCCTTAAATATGATGGATATTGTAAAGCAAAGAGGGGATAAGATTGATAAGGCTGCTTTATCTGAACTATTGGGCTGCCCAGTAGTAGAAATCGTGGCAAATAAAGAAAAGGGAATTGATAAGCTAATTAGTGAAATTGAAAAAGCTAACAGCAATCAAACTTATCCAAAAGCTTTAGAATATTCTTATGATTTGGAGAATAAGCTAGCAGATATTAGAAATATTATAGACTCATATGTTGATGAAGATTTAAGAAGATTTTATACCATTAAAGCCTTTGAAAATGACGAGCAAATGGTAGAGAAAATAGGAATTAGTAATGATGATCTTAAGAAAATAGACGATATTAGATCTGCTTGCGAAGAATTTTATGACGATGACGCTGAATCTATTATAACTGGTGAAAGATATGAAAGATTGGAAGTGCTTGGTAGTAGAATACTAAAGAAAGCAGCTCCAAAGCTTTCTACAACTGATAAGATAGACAATATTGTTACAAGATCGGAAGAGCACACGTCTGA
>CABTWT010000150.1 GCA_902488555.1 uncultured Anaerococcus sp. | reverse complement strand
GTTTATGCAGGACTAACAAGTGGACTTAACTGGCTTTTCGGTGCTGTATTTGGATTCTTCTATGCACCACTAGTAATTACGGGTCTTCACCACATGACCAATGCTATAGACTTACAACTAGCCAATGACTTTGGTGGAACAATCCTATGGCCAATGATTGCCCTATCAAACATTGCCCAAGGTTCTGCAGTTCTTGCTATAGTATACCTACACAAGGGCAACGAAGCTGAGGAGCAAATTTCAATCCCAGCTATGATTTCAGCATATCTTGGTGTAACAGAGCCAGCTTTATTTGGTATCAATATCAAGTACGGCTTCCCATTTATCGCAGGTATGATTGGCTCAGGCCTTGCAGGAATGTTCTCAGTATTGACAAAAACTATGGCATATAACATCGGTGTTGGTGGTATACCAGGATTCCTATCAATCAAGACAGAATCAATGCTTACATTCTTAATAGCCATGGCTATAGCAATAGTTGTACCATTTATTCTAACAGTAGTATTTAACAAGAAAAAGATGTTCCAAAACAAGATTGAATTCAAAACACCAAGTTTTAAATAGGAAGAAAAATGAATTTAGGAAAAAAAGTAATCTATCAAATATATCCTAGATCTTATAAGGATACTAATAATGATGGTATAGGAGACCTTAGGGGCATAGCTTCTAAGGCTTCTTATATTAAGGATCTTGGGGTAGATATGGTTTGGCTCAATCCATTTTTTATCTCCCCACAAAATGACAACGGATACGATATAGCAGACTATTATCACATAGATGAGAAATTTGGGTCTGAAGAAGATTTGGATAATCTCATCAAAGTTTTTGATCAAAATGGTTTGGGTCTCATGTTTGACATGGTTTTTAACCATACATCCACAGACCACGAATGGTTTCAAAAGGCACTCGCAGGAGATAAGCACTACCAAGATTTTTACTACATCAGAGATGGCAAAGAAGATGGATCTCTTCCAACTAATTGGCAGTCCAAATTTGGAGGAGAAGCCTGGGCGCCATTTGGAGATACTGGCAAATATTATCTTTGCCTATATGATAAGACCCAAGCTGACCTAAACTGGCACAATCCAAATGTGAGAGAAGAATTATTTAAGATAGTAAACTATTGGATTGATAGGGGGATAAAGGGATTTAGATTTGACGTACTAAATGTCATAGGAAAAGATCAAATCTTAAAAGATTCCAATGGAAACATTGTAGAAGAAAAGGCTCTATATACCGACACACCAAGAGTTCACAAGTGGATTAGAGAACTAAACAATAATACTTTTGGTAAACATAGTGATATAATCACAGTGGGGGAAATGAGCTCAACAAATATCAGAAACTCTATCATGTATTCGTCAAATGATGACACAGAGCTTTCCATGGTGTTCTCTTTCCACCACTTAAAGGTTGACTACGAAAATGGTGATAAGTGGACAGATACTAGCTTTGACTTTATGAAATTAAAAGAAATCTTTAATGATTGGCAAGTTGGCATGGAAGAAGGTGGAGGCTGGAATGCCCTATTTTGGAACAACCACGACCAACCAAGAGCCAACAACCGCTTTGGAGATGTCAAAAACTACCCGTATGAAAGTGCAACTATGCTAGGTCAGTCCATTCATATGATGCGTGGCACACCTTATATTTACATGGGTGAAGAAATAGGCATGACAGACCCTGTATTTGAGTCAATAGAGGATTATAGGGATATAGAATCAAAAAATGCATATAAGATGCTAAAAGAAAAGGGCCTATCTGATGTAGATGCCTTTAAGATAATAGGAAAAAAATCAAGAGATAATTCCAGAACTCCTATGCAATGGGATGATAGTACTAATGCAGGATTTTCAAATGAGACTCCTTGGTTAGGCGTCAATAACAACTACAAAAACATAAATGTGGCAAAAGCCCTAGAAAACCAAAACTCTGTATACTATTACTACAAAAAACTAATTAGCCTCAGAAAAAACGAGGAACTCATATCTGATGGATCATACAAGCCAATACTTGAAGATCATCCAAGTATCTTTGCCTATATGAGAGAATATGAAAATCAGAAACTAATCAACTTCAACAATTTCTACGGGAAAGAAGTAGAACTTTCATTAGGTGAAATTCTGACAGATATAAAAGACTATGAATACCTTCTAGGAAATTATGGAGAAGTAGATGTAGAAGAAAAAATAAAGCTAAGACCTTATGAGTCACTGGCTCTTATAAAAAGATAAAATAGCCTCCCTAACTAGGGAGACTTTTATTTTTCAAAATATGCCCAATTAATAGCTTTGGATACTACTTCAAAATCTAGATTATTGGTTGAAAATATTTCTCCGTCAATATTTGCCAAGAAATCCTTATCTGATTTGATTTGACCTGATTTAACCAGGTATTCATCTAAGTATTTTGAAGATTGGTGTTTGCCTTGCTTATATTTTAAGATTAGGGGAAGTAATTGCCATTTTGGAAATTGCTTGGCTGTGACAAAATTAATAATCCCATCGTCAATTTTCGCATCTGGAGCTGGATTAAAACCAGAACCATAGTAACCACCATTACATATAGCAGAAACAAGGAACTCATCTTTTAATTTGATTTTAGTTGCATCCTCTAAGGTTAGATTTATAGAAAGGTCTTGGTAGGTCAAGTTTTTGACTCTATCAGCAACTGCCTTGAGATAGGCTCTCTTGCCCAAAGACTTATCCTTATCAAGATAATCATAAGCAGTCTTTAAAACCTCTGTATCAAAGCCAAGACTAGTTACATTCACACAATATTTGCCATTTACTTTGATTAGATCTATGGGTCTAATGCTTGTGTCAAAAGTATCTTCAATCTTAAAATTCTCATAATCAAAGTTTTTAGCAAAATCATTGCCAGTGCCAGTTGGTATAAGACCAATAGCTACATCATG
>CABTWT010000149.1 GCA_902488555.1 uncultured Anaerococcus sp. | reverse complement strand
GAAAAACTAATGTCCTTAAATATTAAAACTTACTATATAACAGGAAACCACGAAGAAGCTGGCCCAAATCTGGACACGTTTTTAAGTGAGGTTGAAAGACTTGGTATCACATACCTTAAAAACGAGGGCGAGAGATTAAATATAAATGATAATAAAATATACATTTATGGTACAAGCATGTTTGATTTTTCATATAAAAATTACAAGCCAGATGATGAAAGCATAAACATCATACTTAGCCATTTTTCAAAAAATGTTAGAGATAACTATCAAGGAAGTGAAGACTTCATATTCTCAGGTCACACTCACGGAGGCCAAGTCAGACTACCTATAGTTGGTGGACTAGTAGCACCAGGAGAAGGATTTTTCCCAGACTATGACAAAGGAGCCTTTAAATTTAATGGTTCAATAATATATATAGATAGCGGCCTAGGAAACACCTTCCTACCTCTACGCTTCATGGACCAAATACAGTATAGTAATATAGTACTAGCGCCAGTAGTTTAGTGGTAAAACAAAGGTGTCCGAAGCCTAAGATGGGGGTTCGATTCCCTCCTGGTGTGCCAAAGCAAGCCCGTGCGGCTACCTGGGAGCACTCGCGCCCAAAAGGCGCGAAACTACCGCAGGAACGAAGTGACGAGGACCTATCACCATTTACGAAGTAAATGGATTGAAGGTCAGATGTCGCAATAAGTCAGTCCGGCTAATAGAGGACTTTCAAAGTTGATTTATCAACTTTGTCAACAAGCCGACCTAAAGCCCCTCCGGCTAATAGAGCACTCGCGCCCAAAAGGCGCGAAACAACCGCAGGAGCAAAGCGACGAGGACCAAAACATTAGTATTGTAAATAACTGGGTTTACTTAAACCAAGGAATAGGAGTTTTAAATAAAATACTAGTTGATATAGCATTGGATGTGTAATAGAGAATGAAAAATAAATACAATAAGATGATTGTCATGATTTTGATAGGTATCGTGGTTGTTAGTGCTGGATATATGATTATGAAAATGAAAGATCAAAAGACGAATGATATTTCTGAGATTCAATCAATCGTTAATGGATATGAATTAGAATATAGAAGCAAAAGAGCTTTTGGAAATGATAGATTTGACATTTATTCATTTTCTTTAAAAGATAATGATATTGAGAAAGAATTCAAGCCTTATAATGAATATATAGAAAAAACATATACGACAAATTTTAAAAGTCTGATTATTACGATAGCTAATGATGATAGCTCGTTAAAAAAAATAGATTCCGCTATTGAGAAAATCATGCGAGAAAATGATAAAAGTTATAAGTATATAAGTGTAGATGGGACACAAAAATTGTATATATACAGTAAAGAGTTAAATAAGGGATATTGTTTAATTTTGACAATTTAATCAAGTATATTTAGGAGCGATTAAGAATTAATCTTAGTCGCTTCTTTAATTATGTATTATAACGTAAAATATAAAGAAATGAGTTATCCAAATTGCCAATAATTGCCTCCACCTTCATCACTTTTCTAAAGCATAATAATATATTAATTTGCCAATTTATTTCTTTTATCCCGAAAAAGAGGTAAAAATATTTTAAACATCATTTTTAGAAAAAATTATAATAATATTAAGAATAAGGAGTTAGTATGAGAATAGCAAGAGAAAAAATTTGGATAAGTGGGTCTTCTGGTAGACTTGGTACATCTATGCAAAGACTATTGGATCCTTTGGATTCAGAAATCATAGCTACTGATAAGCATGAAGTAGATATTACAAACCAAGATGAAGTAAGAAAATTTGTAAGCCGTATTAGACCAAGCGTTATTATTAATTGTTCTGGTATGTCAAATAGAGATAAGTGCGAAGCTAATCCGGACGGAGCTTTTTTATTAAATGCAATTGGAGCTAGAAATGTTGCTATTGCTTCCAATACATTTATGGCAAAATTAGTTCAACTTTCTACAGCCGATGTGTTTGATGGGACAAGTTTCAAATCCTATACCGAATTTGATAAGGCCAATCCAAAGAATGTTTACGGCAAGAGCAAGTTAGAGGGAGAAAACTATGTTAGAGAATTTTCTAACTACCATTTTATAGTAAGGGTAAGTAGGCTATATTCTCGTGAAAATCAGTTTGTCGAAAACATTTTAAAACAAGCTGATAGCGGGCAAGTAGAGCTTGCAAAAGACTTGTATATGTCACCTACTCCTGCTTTTGAGCTAGCCAATTTCCTAATACCTTTGATAGAAACAAATTCTTTTGGTACCTACCATGCATCTGCTGGAGGATATACTTCTATGTCCGAATTTGCCAAAGAAATCCTAGATTATTGTGGCAAAGATGCCGAAGTTATAGAAACAGAGGACAATCCAAGTATGCTAGCAAGACCAGGGTTCTATGCCTTGGAAGATTATATATTAAAAATCACTGACGGATACAAGATTCCTCATTGGAAGGATACACTGCATGAATATATAGATGGGGAGGGATTGAATGAAAAAAATAGGAGAGATATTTCCCAATCAAAAAAAATTTTTATAGCCCTTATAGCTGGTTTAATTTTTGGCATTGTAATGCATAGTTTCGTACCAGACTCTCATTTTAAAAACGAAATTCTGATAGAGGGCCGTATTTTATACAATAGGACAACTTTTTATTAGATTGATGCAAATGCTAGTTGTACCACTGGTATTTTTCTCAATAGCAGATGGATGTAGAAACCTATGTGACACAGAAACCCTAGGTAAGGTTGGTGTGCGAATTGTTATCTTTTACATGTTCACAACAGCTCTAGCGATTATGATTGCTCTCGGTCTATCTAGCATTATAGGCCCTGGTAAGGGTATGAATATGCAAATAGGTCAGCAATCGTATGAAGTTGCCAAAGCAGATATATCCCTTAAAGATACCATACTTGACTTTATTCCTACAAATCCAATAGGGGCCCTTGCTGAAGGAAATATGAT
>CABTWT010000148.1 GCA_902488555.1 uncultured Anaerococcus sp. | reverse complement strand
TTCCAATGGATAGGCATCCACAACTACGTAACTATAGCTCGTGGTGAAGGTATAGCCGGCCAGGCCTTCTGGTCTATATTTGGATGGACAGTAATTTGGACTTTGGCAGCATCAACCCTTGCTATAGTTCTAGGATTTGTATTTGCTCTTCTTGTAAATAACGAGAGAGTTCGAGGAAAGAAATTCTTTAGGACAGTTTACCTATTGCCATGGGCAATACCAGCCTTTATCACCATCATGTTTTTCTCAATTATGACAAGCCGTGGTGGAGTTTTGGCAGATTTCTTCTCCAATATCCTAGGAAGAAGTTTGGATATTAAAAATAACACTATCCAAACTAGACTTGCCCTCATATTAATCCAAGGTTGGCTGGGACATTCCTATATTTTCCTACTAACTACTGGTGTACTCCAGGCTATTCCAAAGGACCTATACGAAGCAGCGAGCATAGATGGAGCAAATGGTTTGAAACAAACATTTAAAATCACTATCCCACTAGTGCTTTTCCAAATTGCGCCTATGCTTATCAACCAATACACATTTAACTTTAACAACTTCTCCATCATCTACCTCTACAATCAAGGTGGACCATTTAACCCAGAGATTTATGGAAACTTGGCGGGAAGTTCTGATATCCTAATATCATATATATATAAGTTGACCATGGAAAGTCAGTACCAGGCTATAGGAGCTGCAATTACAGTATTTATATCAATAATACTTATAATCATAAGCTACCTAGGCTACAGAAGGTCATCTGCCTTTAAGGAGTATTAATATGTTTAAGAGAAAGAATAAAAAAGAAAATAACCTATACTTATCAGATCTCCAACCCCTATCAACCGGAGGAAAGATCGCTCTTGGCTTAGTATATATACTTCTTTTGGTGTGGGCAGCTGTAATCTTGATACCACTACTAATCATGGTAATTAGTTCCTTTAACAACAACCAAGGCCAATATATTTCCATGAGTGGACAATTTGTCTTTGGCTTTGACAATTTTAAGTATTTGTTTGAAGAAACTCACTTTGTAAGATGGGTCCTAAACACCCTAAAGATTGCCGCAGTAACCACAATATTGACTCTGATTTTCGTGTCATTTACAGGCTTTGCCTACTCACGTTTCAGATTTAAGGGCAAAAAAGCAAGTCTTATAACAATCATGCTAGTGCAAATCATCCCAGCCTTTGCAGGGATCACAGCCTACTATGCAATTCACTCCATAGTATCTGGGATAATACCAGTATTCTCCCGTTCGGCCATGCTTATATTAATATATTCTGGTGGAGCTATAGCAACCAATACCTTTATCCTAAAAGGTTACCTAGATAGCATATCCCCAGAACTTGACGAGGCAGCAAGAATTGATGGTTGTAGCAACTTCCAAGTTTATAAGCTTATAATAATGCCCCTAGCCCGTCCAATGCTAGCAATCATAGCACTCCAATGTTTCATAGGACCGTTTTTGGACTATATGATGCCAAAAATCCTCTTGACCAATCCTATGGACTACACATTGGCAACAGGCTTATTTACACTAATCAACGATATGAGAAATATGAACCAACCAGCCTTTGCAGCGGGTGGTTTCCTTTCAGCAGTTCCAGTAATGTTGTTATTCCTTATGCTACAAGATGAGCTAGTATCAGGACTATCATCAGGTGCAGTTAAGGGATAGGAGAAGAAAATGAGAGTAAAATTAGAAAATATTGGTAAAAAATACGAGGGTAGAGAAAACTTTACCCTTAGAAATATAGATCTTGACATAGATGACAAGGATTTTTGTGTAATCCTTGGCCCATCAGGATGTGGTAAATCAACCCTTATCCGAATGATAGCAGGGCTAAACTCAATAACAGAAGGTACACTTTATTTTGACGACAAGATAATGAATAAAGTAGAACCAAAAGACAGGGACATAGCCATGGTATTCCAATCATATGCCCTATATCCACATATGACAGTATATGATAATATGGCCTTTTCCCTAAATATGAAAAACGAAAGCAAAGAAATCATAGACAAACGCGTGAAAAACGCAGCCCATGTCTTGCAACTTGAAGACTACCTCTACAACAGGCCATCAGACATATCCGGTGGTCAAAGACAAAGGGTAGCCCTAGGACGAGCTATAGTGAGAAACCCGGCAGTATTCCTAATGGACGAACCACTATCAAACCTAGATGCGAAACTTCGTGAGTCCATGCGTGTGGAAATAGTAAGACTCCATAACCAACTAGACACCACAAGTATATATGTAACCCACGACCAAACAGAAGCTATGACAATGGCGACAAAGATAGTCCTCCTAGATAAGGGAGTCATCCAACAAGTAGGAGCGCCAACAGAATTCTACGAAAGACCAGAAAATCTCTTTGTAGCAGGCTTTATCGGCTCTCCAACCATGAATATCATAGAAGGAAAGATAGAAAATGCCAACTTTGTAAGCGATAAGGGAGAAGTGGTAATAAAACCAGCAGAAAAAGACCTAGCCGCAATAAAGAACTATGAAGGCAAAAAAGTCTACCTAGGCATCAGATCAGAAAGATTTATAGCAGAAAAAAGAGACTATAACCTTGCGACAATCAAGATAGATGTCATAGAAATGCTAGGCAAGGAACAACTAATCTACGGCAAAACAAGTGCCGGCCAAAACCTAGTAATAAGCCAACCAGGCTACTTCGAATATAACATAGGCGAAACTCACAACTTCACCCTAGACCCAGAAGCCCTACACTTCTTTGATGGTGAGACTACAAAGAGAATAAACTAAGCCAAAAATATCCATTCTTGCGAGTGGATATTTTTTGTACTTAAAACCATTTTGAGAAAATGAATTTTGATGGAGATAATCATGTGTCATGAGAAGTGAATCAAAAAATAAATGTTTGATTAAATAAGTCTATAAGATGTTTGATGTTTCGCTTTTGAAACTATTAATTTATAAGGCT
>CABTWT010000147.1 GCA_902488555.1 uncultured Anaerococcus sp. | reverse complement strand
GAATCGGCTAAGCAAAATCCAACTGAAGAGAATGCTTTTAGACAACTAAGACTTAATCAATGGGTCAAGCAAGCAATTAGGTGGATGCCTATGGAAAAATGGGACCTATGTAATTTTGATGTTAATGAAGAAGAACTAAAAGGCAGAGTCTGTTATGGTGGACTTGACCTATCTTCAACAACAGATATTACAGCCTTTGTTTTAGTCTTTCCTCCAATAGACGAAGATGATAAATATCAAATATTACCCTACTTTTGGTTGCCAGAAGATAATCTCGATCTAAGAGTAAAAAGAGATCATGTAAACTATGACATCTGGAAAAAACAAGGCTACATTCAAACGACAGAAGGTAATGTAGTTCATTATGGATTTATTGAAAAATTCATAGAAGACTTAGGTGATATGTATAATATCCGAGAAATTGCCTTTGACAGATGGGGAGCAGTTCAGATGGTTCAAAACTTAGAAGGTATGGGTTTTACAGTAGTTCCCTTTGGTCAAGGATTTAAGGATATGTCTCCTCCCACCAAAGAACTCATGAAACTAACCCTTGAAAGAAAAATAGCCCACGGAGGTCATCCAGTTCTAAGGTGGATGATGGATAATATCTTCATACGAACTGATCCTGCTGGAAATATAAAGGCAGATAAGGAAAAATCTACAGAAAAGATTGATGGAGTTATTGCTACAATCATGGCTCTTGATAGGGCGATAAGATGTGGCAATGATACAAGTGAATCCGTTTATGATGATAGGGGATTGATTGTTTTTTAATATGGGTATATAAATAAAGTAGAAACATTTTTGAGGTGATATTCATGATGAATAGAGAAGATATTATTCGTTTATGGTTTGATATGTGGATAAAAAAACAAGACTTAGGAATTAAAGATATTTTTGCTAATGATATTGTGTATACAGAAAGTTGGGGGCCAAAGTATAATAATCGCAGTACACTCGAGTTATGGTTTAAAGAATGGAACAGTCGTGCAAAAGTTGAAACATGGGATATTGTACAATTTTTAGACTTTAAAGACCAATCAATTGTGGAATGGCATTTTAAATCAGTGATGAATAATGGGAAAATTGATGAATTTAATGGAATTTCTTTGGTTAAATGGGATTTTGATAATAAAATAATAGAATTAAAAGAATTTGGATGTAATATAGATAATTATAATCCATATGCTTACGGAGAGATTCCTAAATTTAGAAAAGAAAAGTCAAAGTGGTTTTAACATATATTTATTCATGATATTTTTTAGCATCTACATTAGTAGGTGCTTTTTTCATACCTACTTTTAGGAGGTGGTAATATAAACATTTTAAATTTAATATTTAAGTCGAGAGACAAACCTAAAGACGGGGAGAGGATATCTTCATCGTCTTTTTTATTTGGGAGAACAACAGCAGGCAGGAACGTAAACGAATTTACTGCTATGCAAATGACAGCAGTTTATTCATGCGTGAGAGTTCTTGCTGAAACCTTAGCAGGACTTCCTCTTCATTTATATAAAAGAGGAGATTCAAACTCAAAGGAAAAAGCAAAAGAACACGCTATATATTTTTTATTACACGATGAACCAAATACAGAGATGACTTCATTTGTATTTAGAGAAACACTAATGACCCATCTATTACTTTGGGGTAATGCCTATGCTCAAATAATACGTAATGGAAGAAATGAGGTTATTGGTCTCTATCCACTAATGCCAAATAAGATGACTGTTATACGAAGTGAAGATGGAGAAATCTTCTATAAATACAATCACAAATCAGAAGAAGTTTATCTTTTAAAAGAAGATGTCCTTCATATACCTGGACTTGGTTTTGATGGACTTATTGGCTACTCACCAATTACCATGGCTAAAAATGCTATAGGTATGGCTATGGCTTGTGAAGATTATGGTGCTAGCTTTTTCCAAAATGGAGCACAACCAGGTGGGGTTTTAGAACATCCAGGTATTATCAAAGACCCAGAAAGAGTTAGAGAGTCATGGAATGCAGCTTTTCAGGGGCCTAAGAACGCCAACAAAGTGGCTGTACTTGAAGAAGGGATGAAATACCAACCCATAGCCATATCACCAAGCGAGGCCCAGTTTTTGGAAACAAGAAAGTTTCAGTTAAATGAGATAGCAAGGATTTTTAGAATCCCGCCTCATATGATTGGTGATTTGGAGAAATCGTCATTTTCAAATATAGAACAGCAGTCACTTGAATTTGTTAAATACACCCTTGATCCTTGGATTGTTCGTTGGGAGCAATCCTTAGAAAGAGCACTCTTAACAAAAAAAGAAAAAGAATCCTACTTTATTAAATTCAATCTTGACGGGCTTCTAAGAGGAGACTATGAATCAAGAATGAATGGCTATGCTGTAGGAAGACAGAATGGTTGGATGAGTGCAAATGACATAAGAGAATTAGAAAACCTAGATAGGATATCGGCTGAAGAAGGTGGTGACTTATACCTTGTAAATGGAAATATGCTACCACTTAATAAGGCAGGGTCATTCTATGAGAGTAAAAGAAATGGAGGTAAAAATATCGAGAATGAACAAAAATAAAATATTTTGGAACTGGAAAAAGGATTCAAATGAACTCTATATAGATGGAGTTATTGCAGAAGAGTCTTGGTTTGATGATGAAATCACTCCAAGGCTCTTTTTTGAAGAATTAAAAAACAAAAGTGGAGACATAACTGTGTGGATCAACTCCCCTGGTGGAGATTGTATAGCTGCATCAAGAATTTACACCATGCTTTTAGAACACAAGGGAAATGTGACCATTAAGATTGATGGACTTGCAGCATCAGCAGCATCGGTCATTGCTATGGCAGGAACTGAAGTATTGATGAGTCCTACATCATTAATGATGATTCATAACCCCTTAACTGTTGCCATTGGTGACTCAAAAGAAATGCAAAAAGCTATCGATATGTTAAAGGAAGTCAAGGAATCAATCAT
>CABTWT010000146.1 GCA_902488555.1 uncultured Anaerococcus sp. | reverse complement strand
TGTTTCAGCTGCAAGACCTGCAGCTTCAGCTTCTGCGGCACCTAGAAGAACCACTACGTTTTCAGCTCCGTATTGTTCAGCGAAGTCTTTAACTCTCTTTTGGTTTTCTAAGTCCATAGCTCCTGCACTAGTTCAGACGAAACATTCTGTAGATGAGAAAATTACTTCTGTGTTAGGAACTGTGTTTACACATGTTTCAATTGCAAGACCTGGAATTCCATCACGGTCTCCAATTATGATAACTTTTTTATTTTCTAAAAATCCCATAACTTTCCTTTCTTAAATTTATATTTTTTTGAATCTTAAATTTATATTTTTTTGAATAAATCTTTTTTATTTATTAATAAGTTTTTGCTGTTAAAGTGTTGAATCCAGTTTCGTTAGTAGCACCAGTAATTGCTTGGATTTCTACTTCGATTGTACCGTCATCTTTTAATGCTCCATCAGATCCACCTGCGATAGTGTCAACGAATTGGATATGACCAATTACTTTGTCCATCTTTGGTAAAGTGATGAATTGGTTAGCATTACCACCAGTTACTACTGCGTTTGCAGCTGGGTCAGCATCTGCTAATGATTGAGAAGCACCGTCACGTCCTGCATATTCATCAGTGATGATAACAGTTTGGATTCCTTTACCTTCAATCTTCTTACAGTTCATGATTAAGTCAGTATCTGGGTTACCGAAACCTTCTTGTGATACGATAGCAGCGTCAGCTCCTAAGAATTCACAAAGTTTTGCAGTCATGTCAGAGTGTCTGATCTTATCCATCAAGTATACATTTTCGTTAGTAATTACAACTCCTAAGAAGTTGATTGATTTACCGTGTTCTTTGTATAATTCTCTGATTACACCATTGTTTAAGTGAACGTAAGTTGGGTTTTTGTCACAAGCACTTACACAGTTACCTGAACAAATTGCTCCGTCCATGATTTCAGTTGGGTATAAGAAAGTTGGAATAATTTTCTTAGCGTCAACTCCATAAACATAAGTGTCGTGTAATAAACCTTGAGTTTGTAACATGTAAACATATACAACTTTTGGTAATTCTGGATATTGTTTAACTTGTTCTAAGATTGGAAGAGTTTCGAATGTTTCCCATTCATCTGCTTCTAAATCTTTTGCTAATCTACCGATGAAATCAGTGATTCTTAAACCAGCCATTCTAACGCCAGCTTCGTGATTGTGTTGTTTAACACCTTCAACTGGTTCGATAGTTACTACTAAGTTAACTGTCTTAGAGAATGGAGTATATTCAGCACCTAAACCTGACATATCGATGATACCTTCTTGGAATCCAACGATTTTACCTGTTGTAACAACAGCCATGTCTTTAAGAGCGATAGTTTTACCTGAACCAACAGGATCAACTTTGTTTAAAATTCCTGGGAATACTTCTCCACCTTCAACTTTAACTCTTGGTTCGTTAACATCCTTAACTGGTGTTATACGAGTGCTTTCGCCTGGATGAGCGATATCAAAATCAATTGATTCTAAGTGTTCATCATCAGCTACACCTGATACATCTGCTAATTCTTTCTTATTAAGATACAAAATGTGGTCTTCGATTCTTGACTCACCTTCATCAAAGATGATGTCTTTAATAAAAATCTTACCTAATTCAAGACGCATATCTTAACCTCCTATAATAATTTTTTATTTAAACTCAATAGGGGAGTGACCCCTAATGAGTTTTTAACTAATTTACTTCTACTTTAATCTAGCTTTAGATTAGTTGTAGTGTTTTTGGATCATTGCTTCTATGTTTTCCAAATTAGCGTCATCTTTATTGATTTCATCAATTTTTTGACCGTCTTTGTACATTAACATAGTTGGTAATCCTAATACTTGTTGTTTGATAGCAACTCTTCTAGCTGAAGTAATGTTTAGTGAACAGAATTTAATTTTGTCACCGTATTTTTCAGCTAATTCATGAACGCCTGGCATAAGTGCCTTACATGGTTCACATCCGTCACTCCAGAAGTCTACGAATACTAATCCTTCAGCTTCTAATACTTCTGGTTCAAAAGTTTTCTTGTCTAATTCTAACATTTCAAATGCCTCCTAAAATTTTTATATTAATATTCTATCCAAAGTCTGACTAATGATGTCGAAATCGACAACCCTGAAATCATCTAAGATTTCAGGCGGCCAACGCTTTGGTTTAGAAATATTCATAAACTTAGTTGCAGTGTTGATAGATTCTTCAATCATCATCAAAGAATCAGTATCAAATTTGTCACCCTTTTCCAAAATAACAGATCTAAAAACAGTTTCGTTTGGTTTTACTGATCCATAAAGTGGGTGAGTGACTAGGCGATAATTTTGATGAATTAAATCGCGAGCTTTTTTCAAAATTCCGATGTAGTCGATATCAATGTATTCAACTGTTACATCATTCCTTTTGATAGCATCTTTAAAAAATTCATTGTTTGTGATTAATAACATCTTTTACCCTACCTGTCTTTTGATTCGTTATAAGCTATTTTCTAGCTCAATATTATTATATAACAAAATCACTCAAATGTAATCATATATAGAAAATCATAATAACCGCTCATAAAAAATCACAAATTACTTTACTAAAAGAAATTCAATTTGTTAAAACCAAAACATTAATACGTAAATAAAAAATTCGAACTCTATTCTGATTTAAAAAGCGATTACGAGCTTCCAATCGCTATATGATAGACAATTCTCTGCTCTTATATTATAATTTACTCATAAGTTAATGTCAAATACGTATATAATATATAGAAGAAAATGGAGGACAAAAAATGGGAGCTAATTTACAAGAAATGTTCAAGAAACTTCCTCAAGTTTCAGAAATTTTAGAATCAGAAGAAATTTTAAAAGCTTATAAAGAATATCCTGAAAGTTTAATTAAAGATTCTGTGAGAGAATCCATAGAATTTTTTAGAAATAGAATATTAAATAAAGAAGAGTTTGATTTTTATAACAAAGAT
>CABTWT010000145.1 GCA_902488555.1 uncultured Anaerococcus sp. | reverse complement strand
ATTTTTTCGCCAACTTTTTTTGAAAGTTCTGCTCTTTTTGTGGCTAGCTCTTTGTATTTGTTGTCATTTTCCAAAGCTTTGTGGTAGGAATCCCAATCACGAGATCTCATTTTGAGCTTATCTTCGAAGTCTTCTATATCTTCTAGGACTGCTGCTCTTTCTTTTAATGCTTTGTAATAATCTTCTAGAAGGCTTGAAACCTTGGATAGGTCATCACTTGCTAGTAATCCACCAGCAATTCTTACCATATTGGTGTATTTTTCTTCGATTTCGTGACGTTTTAGCATAGCACGTTCGTTTATTTCTGCACGCGCCTCGTCAGTACTTGCGCCTTCTAGTTCAGTATATATAGCATCCAATTCCTCTTTTGCTTTGGCATAGTTTGGATATTGGCCTGGTATATTTTTGATCATTTTGCCCATATATTCTGGAGCAATATCTTCTATTGTTTTGCCGTAATATAG
Organism: uncultured Anaerococcus sp.; assembly: GCA_902488555.1. The sequence goes on along the minus strand of CABTWT010000145.1, from coordinate 2,524 downwards.
GGTAGTTCCTTCAGTTTGTTCGTAGATTTGTAAAAGAGTTCTACCAAATGTAGATTTACCACAACCAGATTCCCCAACTAGGCCTAGGGTTTCACCTTCGTAGATATCTATTGTGATAGATTCGTTGGCATGAACATAGTCTCTTGGTCCCTTATCAAATATAGATTTCTTTTTTAAAGGGAAATATTTTTTAAGGTTTCTTATCTTGAATAAGACCTTTTTATCGTTAGTTGTTTGCATTTTCCCTTTCCTTTCTATTTGGATAATGGCATCTGATTCTTTGATTCTCATTTACAGAAACAAGTTCAGGCATTTGATTGATACATTTTTCTGTTGCAAATTTACATCTGTCGGCAAATTTACATCCCTTTGGTAGGTTTAGTGGGTGTGGTACTGAACCTGGTATAATGTCCAATCTCTCATTCTTATCACTTGTTATAGATGGTATAGAGTTTAGTAGGGCTACTGTATATGGGTGGTTGTAGTCTGTAATATCTCTTTTGAAGATAAATTCTACTGGAGATTGTTCTACTATTTGTCCAGAATACATAACCGCTACTTCATCTGCCATTTGGTTGATAACCCCAAGGTCATGAGTGATAAATAGGATAGAAGTGTTAAGTCTATGCTTTAGGTCATTCATTAGCCTTAGGATTTGAGCTTGAATTGTTACGTCTAGAGCTGTTGTAGGCTCGTCGGCTATTAGTAGCTTTGGTTCACAGGCTAGGGCCATAGCAATCATAACCCTTTGGTTCATACCACCTGATAGTTCAAATGGATATTGTTTAGCAACAATATGTGGGTTAGGAATCTTAACAGATGCAAGAAGCTCCTCACATCTTTTGGCTGCTTCAGCCTTTGTCATATGTCTGTGAAGAATCAAAACTTCTGAGATTTGCTTTTCAACAGTAAATACTGGGTTTAGTGAGCTCATTGGCTCTTGGAAAATCATGGAGATTTCATTTCCCCTGATTTCTTCCATTTGTTTTGTGTTATATTTTGTTAAATCTTCGCCTTTGTATAAGATTTCTCCCTCATAGATCTTTTGGTTAGGTTCAAACAGTCTTAAGATAGACATGGCTGTTTGGCTTTTTCCAGAACCAGACTCACCTACAAGTCCAAGGGTTTTTCCTTCATCGATAGTAAATGAAACACCATTTACAGCTTTGATTAGGCCTTTTCTTGTGGAGAAATATGTGTGAAGCTTATTTATTTCTAGTAATCTCATCTTTACCTCTATCTCTCATTTGCTCTTGGGTCTATAGCATCACGCATAGCATCACCTATAAGGTTTACAGAGAAAGATGCTAAGAATACTGCAAGTACTGGGAATATCCATCTCCACCAGTAGATGTTTAGTACATCAGAGCTTTGTGCTGCTGTCAACATATTACCCCATGATGGAGTAGGTTCTTGTACACCAAAACCTAAGAATGATAAACCAGATTCTGTTAGTAAGTTACCAGCATATCCTAGTGTTGCGTTTACTATAACGATTGAAAGGATATTTGGTAAAATATGTTTCATCATAATTGACCAGTTCTTAACACCAAGGGCACGAGCTGCAGTAATGTAATCACGTTCACGTTCTGCAAGGATTTGTCCACGTACTAGACGGGCAAGTCCTGTCCAACCTAGTAAACCAAGAAGTATCATTACCATGGTAATTCTTTGGGTTTGGCTAGCTCCTGGTGGCAATAGGGCTGATAGGGAGATAAGCATTGGATAAAATGGGAATGATGCGATAATCTCTGAGATTCTCATCAAGATATTATCCACACGTCCTCCAGCAAAACCAGAGATCATACCTATAAGTACACCAAGAACTACTTGAAGTACTGTAGAAATTAGGGCGATAATCATAGTCATACGACCGCCGTGGATTAACCTTGTGAAAATATCACGACCTTGGTCATCAGAACCAAATCTAAATCCATTTAGTCCCCAAGTTTTGATCTTGCCTTCTTTGTTAACTGCATATTGGTTGAAGTAGGATGCATATATTTGATCAAATTCTCCATCTGGAGCATTCAATTCACCATAGTTATCCATTCCCCAAGTATAAATTTTGCCATTTTCATCAAGGGCAGTAAAGGTAGAATCTCCACCTTGGATATCTACAATTGGAGCGTCGAATTCTGGAACATTATTGCCAGCAATACCAGCTCTGGATGGTCCCCAAACATAAAGTTTTCCTTTGTCATCAAGGGCTGCAGCTGAGCTAGATGTTAGGGCTACTTTTTTGACAAAAACTGAACCATCAGCCAATTCTTTTGGCATAGCTGTTTGGTTTTCTGCTCCCATTACACCTATAAGTTGAACTGTTCCATCTGTCTTTGCGATAATCATATTGATTGGTGATGTATCAAAATCTTCAACTTGTCCTTGGACTGTTGATGGTATCAAGTTCAAACGGCTGGCCATAGTTGAACCCCAAACTACAAGGTTTTTCTTTTTGGTAACTATAGCTGAGTATTGAACACCAGCACCAATTTTTTCTATACCTTCTTCTTTGATTTGAGCT
>CABTWT010000144.1 GCA_902488555.1 uncultured Anaerococcus sp. | reverse complement strand
ATATTTAATCTCCTTTTTTAAGTTTAGGCTGATTTAATTATAGGGTAAATGATTAAATATGTCTTCTTTTTTATGAAAAAATCGTGCTGACAGAAGTATCATTTACTTCTACCAACACGATTTATTATAGACCCTAAAAAACTCGAGATTTTACTCGAGTTTTTTAGTCAGATAATTTGCGCAATATTATCTAATATATTTTTGAATTATTTTTTCTTTCTTGTTGCTACGATCCCAGCCATTGAGTTTGCTAGTGTTGATACTACAGATGTAATTGCACCTACGCCAGTTTTTGGGGTGTCAGATTTTTTGCCTGCAGTTTTTTTATCTTCACGTTTTTTATCGTCTTCAGGTTTCTTATCATCTTCTGGCTTTTTGTCATGCCTGTCTGACTGCATATATTATATTGTCATTGTAAATATTTAATTTATGATTATGAAATAGAAAATTTATATATTGTTTTATAATGTATATTAAAACTCATATAAGATGGATTTACATACGAGCTGCTTCTTCTAGCCATTTTTCATCTTCTGGATCGGCTGAATATCTTTGCTTTTTATCTAGACTTGCCATAGCTTTCATATCTTCATCTGTAAGTTCAAAGTCGAATATATCGATATTCTCTCTTATTCTTTCTTTATGGGATGATTTGGCTAGAGCCATGACTCCACGACTAATATTCCATTTTAGTATGATTTGAGCTGGGGTCTTTCCGTATTTTTCTGCTAAGTTTTTAACTACTACTTCTTCGAATATATTTGACTTTCCTTGGGTAAGTGGACTCCAAGCCTGATGGAGGATATTATTTTCTTTTAGGAAGTTGTGAGTGTCCACATCTTGCAAATGAGGGTGGCTTTCTAATTGATTAAGGACAGGTGCTGGGCCTTCTTTTAATAGTTCTGTCATTTGCTTAATAGAGAAATTACATACACCTATTGATTTGATAAGTCCTTGATTCTTGTAATCATTGAAAACTTCCCAAGTTTCCTTATAACCCTCTCCATACCAATGTATGAGTGCCACATCAATATAGTCAACCTTTAAATCTTTTAGAGAATCGTCCAAGGACTTTTTGGTCGCATCATAACCAAAGGCACTTGGCCAAACTTTGGTTGCTATTTGATAGTCTGATCTTTTTTTGCCAGACTCCTTAAGGTATTTGCCCAAAATATCCTCGTTATGGTAATATTTTGCTGTGTCAAAATAAGTATATCCTGCCTCTAATGCTGATTCTATGGTATGGTCCATGTCTTTTTCTTCAGTTATTTTATATGTTCCAAGTCCAATAGCTGGAACTTCTATCCCATCATTTAATTTAAAATACTTCATGCTAGCCTCCTTTATTACAAAGCTTTCTTTATGCTATAATGATACTATGAAAACAGTATTAATAACAGGGTCTTCTAGAGGGATTGGTGCTGCAATTGCCCGAAGACTTAAGGATGATTACAAGATAATAATAAATTATAGAAACAGCAAGGATAAAGCTTTTGAGCTTTTGTACGAACTTAGAGAAACAAATCCAAATGTGATAGCGGTAAAGGCTGACGTGTCAAAAGAAGAAGATGTAGCTATGATGTTTGACGTAGCTGAAAAAAACTTTGGTCATGTTGATATATTGATTAATAATGCAGGTATTTCCCACTTTTCTCTTATCCAAGACATTGAGTTTGAAACATGGAAGGAAGTAATAAATACCAATCTAAACTCAGTTTTTCTAAATAGTAAAAGGGCCATACCAAATATGATAAAAAACCAATATGGAGTAATCATTAATATGAGCTCTATATGGGGAGATTTTGGAGCAAGCATGGAGGCCCTCTACTCCACCTCAAAGGGTGGAATCAATACTTTCACAAAGGCCTTGGCAAAAGAATTAGCTCCGTCAGGCATAAGGGTAAATGCCATAGCTCCGGGCATGGTAGAAACTGATATGATGAGAAATGACTTCACAGATGAGGATATCGAAGAGTTAAAAAAGGAAGTCTCATTAAACAGATTTGCTAAGCCTGAAGAAATTGCTGGCCTGGTAAAGTATCTAATATCAGATGAGGCCTCCTATATAACTGGCGATATTATTCATATTAACGGTGGATTTTACTAAAAGCAACTTCAAAGTATACTGCATCTTAAAAGTTGAACTTACTTTTGAGTACAATATAAAATGACCTAGGATTTTCCTACCCCTAGGTCATAAGAAGCTAGCAAATAAATTAGATGATTTTTTCTAATTCCTCCATATTATACCAATAAATTAATGACTCTTTAACCTCTATATTTAAAGCATCTTCAATAGCCTTTTTGTAAACTCTAAGTTGATCATCATAAAATCCGCTTCTTTTGATAGCATCTGTTTTAAAGTCCAAAAGAATGGCATGATCCTCAAATTCGAATATCAAATCTATCTGCCCATTTACATAATAGTCTTCATATTTCATCAAAAAAGACTCTTCTTTTCTTAGGTTTTTGGCCTTTTGATAGAGATTTTTTATAGTTGGATGTGCGTAATAACTAAGTATTTTCTCCTTATCAACTACTATTAATTCTTCAGATCTGATTTTCCTCTCTTTTATAAGCTTATCAAAAGTATTTTCCAAACTATCTATGTCATAATCCTTATATTCCAAAGCTTGGAAAACTTTGTGAATGATAGTTCCTATATCAGTTGGCTTTAAGTTTTTGACTTCTGTAATAAAATTAGGCTTTCTAAATTCACCATATTCTCTAAAGCGATCATAGGCCGGCAATTCGTACCCGTATTCTTCTGGATTGAAGTTTTTGGTAATTTCTGTTACGGATTTTTTGATAGATTCTTTAGTATCTGCTAGATTTTTGTAAGGAACTTCGTAGATATCTAACATTTTCTGGTAGAGTTTATGGTTTACTTTTTGATCTTCTAGTATATCTTTTATGTCAACCATGTGAAATTTTTTATATTCTTTTTCTTCTCTTACTAGATCAAGCTTTGCAATGGCATCAAGCTCATTTGATTCATAGT
>CABTWT010000143.1 GCA_902488555.1 uncultured Anaerococcus sp. | reverse complement strand
TCTATTGGGGATAGGCGTATTTTTGACCTAAGATCTTATGAAAATATCGAGAAAATAAGACTTGCCTTGTATGGAGAAAGCAAGCTATATATTAACGATTTTAAAATTTATTAGTTTATATGTATAAATGTAATATTTCCCCTTTAAATAATGTTATAATGAAACTATAGGAAAATTTTAAAATCAATATTTGGGCTTTTTAGGAAAGGAGCAATATATGTACGGTTCAATAGAACTAGGTGGAACAAAAATAAGATGTGGGATTTTTGACGATGGGGGAAAACTTATCACAGAAGATAGGATAAAGACAGCTGACCCATATGACAATGTAGAAGAAATTGTAGAATTCTTCAAGGACTCTGATATAAAATCTATTGGCATTGGTGCCTTTGGTCCAATTGATGTGGACAAAAATAGCAAAACTTATGGCCATGTTCTAGCTACGCCAAAAAGGCTTTGGAGAAATTTTGACTTACTTGGTGAGCTTAAGAAAAATCTAGACCTACCAATGGGACTTACAACAGATGTTGGAGCAAGTGGTATAGGCGAATATGAATTAGGGGCTGCAAAAGAGAAGACAAGCTCACTATATCTAACTATAGGTACAGGTATAGGTGGTTCCTACATACAAAATGGCAAAATACTTGAAGGATATTCTCACCCTGAAATGGGCCACTTTGAACTTCCAAAAGAAGATGGAGATGACTTTGAGGGCGTCTGCGATTATCACAAAAATTGCTTCGAAGGCTTATGTGCAGGACCTGCTATAGAAAAAAGAGCAGGAGAAAAGGGAGAAAATCTCGACATTTCAGATCCCGCCTTTGCCATAACTGCCAAATATATAGCAAAAGCGCTATATACCTACACAGCAATTCTTCGTCCACATATCATAATAATCGGTGGAGGAGTTTGCAACAAGGAAGGTATGATTGATAAGATCAGGGAAGAATTTGACAAGATAAAGGGCGACTACCTTGTTTTGCCAGATAGTAAAGAATATATAGTATTCCCAGAACTAGGAAACGAGGCTGGCCTTATAGGTGGCTATGTATTAGCGAAAGAGATAGCAAGAGATTAAAAAAAGGGACTTATTTAGTCCCTTTTTTTATGGTGAATTTTCTTATTTTTGATGAGTCTTCGGATTGAAGGTATATGATCCATTTTTTCTTTCGTCTGATTGTAGTTATAGCAGCATTTTCTTTAGGATTTATAGAAACTACTTCGATTTTTCCACCACAGATATATTCTCTAGCCTTAAGTTCATCATCTGAAAGCTTATAATCATTTACTTCTATGGACTCAAATTCAGTTGAATTATAAATTCGTGCAAGTTTTTTTACATTATATAATGTTATATTTTCCAGTTTACAAGCCTTATCTTCAAAGACAATTGTTAAATAAGTTGCCTTAATAGGGTCAAATTCATAAGTATATTCGCCCTTGTTTTTAGTCATTTGGTAATTAATTAGAGTCCCCTTATCGTAAGTCATCGCTTCGGATGCATAGATTTTTATGTCAGGATTTTTCACTTTGCTAATGACTAATTTAGCAAAAACTTGCTGGGTGGCATAGCCTAGGGTGATTTGCTTATCGTTTACTTCCTTGATCAAGGCAAGATTAGCTATATCAGCATTTATTATTTGTTTTTCACCTTCAACTCTTACAAAGGCAATTGCTTCTACCCTTTCTTCTCCAAAATCCCCATAGCCTTTGACTAATAATTGCCCTTCTTCTCTAAGGTCGTCTTCATTAATGTCATCCCAAGAAATATCTATATAATTTCCACTAAGCTTGCCCTTTTTATCTACTAATTCCAATTTTTGGGGAAGTTTTGGATATATGTTTGGCAAGCTTGTTGTGGAATAATTTAAGATGCTTAATTCTCCTGTGAAAGCTGGAGTTTTTGGCTCTTGATATATTGCTTCTCTTATATTAAAAGTATTTGGACTTTCTTTAAGGTCAATTTTAAGGATTGCTTCTTCTAAACCAGGGCTTGTAATTTTTACTTCTATTGGGTCAAGTCCAGCCTTACCACCTATTATTGCGAGAAGCTTGCCAGCATAGGCTTTTTTCTGACAAACTTTAAAAGAATCCATATCTTCTTGAAAGCCATTGTCAAGGGCAAGGAGGACTCCATTTTCTGAAACTTCCACATTGATCAAATTATCCGCATTTGTAATGAGATTATCATTTTCATCAACTATGTCTATTGTGACATAAGCTAAGTCATAAGAGTCGTTAGATATGGCATCTTTATTTGCTCTTGCCATGATTTTTGCAGGCTTTCCGCTTGTGCTTCTAAGGCTATTGCCGACTGTTTGAGTTATAAGTCTTCCCTTTTCGTCATAGGCTATTGCTTGGATGCTTCCTTCTTCAAATGGGATTTCCCATTGGGCGTATAGAGAAAAGCCTCGTTTTCTAGCATTATTGGTTTTATATTTATGGCCAGCCTTTGTCATTTGGCCTACAAAATATTTTTTGCCATAAGATTTGATTTTGCCGTTTTGATCCTTGTGGACTAGCTCAACTGAACTAGCATTTGTATAACAGATGACCTTAACCTTGCCATCTTTAACGAAAATCTCATCTTCATTCCAACTTGGTAATAGATGGCAGGTGATATCCTTATCATTCCACAAGCTCCTATAAAGATAGTAGGCATCTTTTGGAAATCCTGCCAAGTCTATTATGCCGAAGTATGAAGAGCGAGGACTTGGCCAATTATCAACTGGACCTCTGTCCACACCGTTAAAAGGAGTAGGTTCTCCAAGATAGTCAAAGCCTGTCCACACAGCTTCTCCAGCCACATAGTCTCTTGTTATGATATCGTACCAAGCATCAGACGCATGGCTACCCCAGGCGACTTTTGAAGTGTCGTATGAAGATAGCTTTCTATCTTTAGGCAGATAATCTAATTCAAGCCTGTCATAGACTGACCTGGAATTTATATTTGAAGCTGTTTCGCTTGCCCAAAGTACCCAATCTGGGTAATCTTTGTGGATTTTATCATAGCGT
>CABTWT010000142.1 GCA_902488555.1 uncultured Anaerococcus sp. | reverse complement strand
GAAGTGGGCAATATTTTCCAATTAGGTACTAAGTATTCTGAGAGTCTAGAAGCATATTTCCTAGATGAAAATGGCAAACAACAACCATTTATTATGGGCAGCTATGGTATAGGTATATCAAGATCTATTTCAGCTATAGTTGAACAAAATTATGATGAGAAAGGAATAATATGGCCAACATCTGTAGCACCATTTGAAGCTATGATTACTATCATAAATATCAATGATGAAAATCAAATGAAGCTTGGAGAAGAAATTTACCAAGAATTAAGAAAAAAAGGTATAGATGTTCTCCTTGATGATAGAAAAGAAAGAGCTGGAGTTAAATTCAACGATCGAGATCTCATAGGAATTCCATATAGGATAACTGTGGGAAAAGATGCAAAAGATAATGTAGTTGAATATTCTACAAGAAAAGAAATGCAAATTGAAAAGATTGATAAGTCAAAAGCAATAGAAGAAGTTATTTCATCTGTAAGAGGAGACTTAGGAAGATAAAAAGGGTATCATCTAAGTAGTAAAGAAACTTATTTAAATTATAAGGAGAAAATAATGATAGTTAATGCTAAAGAATTCTTAGACAAAGCTTATGAAAATGGATATGCTATTGGACATTTCAACACAAACAACCTAGAATGGACTAGAGCAATCTTAGAAGCAGCAGAAGAAAAACAAACTGCAGTTATCATAGCATCATCTGAAGGTGCTGCAAAATACATGGGAGGATTTAGAGTAGTTGCTGACCTTGTTCGCGCTATGCACGATGAGCTAAATATTACTGTACCAGTTGCTATTCACCTAGATCATGGAACATATGAAGGTGCAAAAGCTTGTATAGAAGCAGGATTTACATCAGTAATGTTTGATGGATCAAGCCTTCCACTTGATGAAAACCTTGAGAAAACTCGTGAAATAGTAGAACTTGCTCATGCTAAAAACATTTCTGTAGAAGCAGAAGTTGGTGGCATCGGTGGAGAAGAAGACGGTGTAGCAAGCGAAGGAGAGCTTGCAGATGTAGAAGAATGTAAAAAAATTGCTTCTTGTGGTATTGACTTCTTAGCTGCAGGTATTGGTAATATTCACGGAGTTTATCCAGAAAATTGGAAAGGATTAAACTTTGATAGATTAAAAGAAATTTCTGACGCAGTAAATATGCCAATAGTACTTCACGGTGGTACAGGAATTCCTGAAGATCAAGTTAAAAAAGCAATCGAACTTGGCGTTTCAAAAATCAATGTAAATACAGAATGTCAAATAGCTTTTGCTAAAGAAACCCGCAAATACATTGAAGAAGGCAAAGATCAACAAGGTAAAGGCTTTGATCCAAGAAAACTATTAGCACCAGGAACAAAAGCTATCAAAGAAGTTCTTTATGAAAAAGTAGCTATGATGGGTTCAGAAGGCTCTGCTAATAAATAGTAAAAAGATTGAAAGTAAAGGGCCTTTGGGTCCTTTATTTCTATTAAGGAATATATGACAAATTACCAAGAAAATACAGTAGCTGAACTAAGAGAAATTGCTAAAGAATTAGAAATCTCTTCAGTTACTAAATATAAAAAAGATGAATTAATAAAACTAATCGAACAAGCTCAAAAAGAAAATGAAGAAGATAAAAAAGAAAAACAAGACAATGATCTGGGAGCTAAGTTTGATTGTGAGGGTGTGCTAGAGATCTTACCAGATGGTTATGGATTCCTAAGATCTGACCTTTATGAGCAAGGTGACGATGATATATATGTACCACCTAAGCAAATAAAGATGTTTAGACTAAAAACAGGAGATTACATAAGAGGAATCGCCCGTGAAAAACACGACAAAGATAAATTTGCTCCATTAATATTCGTAACAGATGTCAATGGCATAAAACCTGGCGAAGCCTTTAATAGAATAAGTTTTGAAGACTTAACACCTATATATCCAGATGAAAGATTACAATTAGAGAGATCTGCTGATAACTTATCAGGCAGAATTATTGACATCATATCTCCTATAGGCAAGGGTCAAAGAGGTCTTATAGTTTCTCAACCTAAGGCAGGAAAGACAACTTTAATTAAAGAAATAGAAAGGTCTATTGAGAAAAACTATGATGATGTAAAAATTTTTGTACTATTAATAGATGAAAGACCAGAGGAAGTTACAGACTTTATAAGATTTGTAAATGAATACAGAGACCCTTCTAACGATTATATGAGAACAGAAGTTGCCTCATCTACATTTGATATGCCACCACAAAATCATGTAGAAATAGCAGATATGATTTTGGAAAGAGCAAAAAGATTTGTAGAAGATAAAAAGGACGTTGTAATCCTGCTTGACTCTATAACAAGGCTTACAAGAGCTTATAACATAATAACTCCTCAGTCAGGTAAAACTTTATCTGGTGGACTTGATCCAATGGCCCTTGTTGGACCAAAACAATTTTTTGGTGCGGCCAGAAATATTGAAGGTGGAGGATCTCTTACAATCCTAGCTACAGCCCTAATTGATACAGGTTCTAGAATGGATGATCTCATTTTTGAGGAATTTAAGGGAACTGGTAATATGGAAGTCCACCTTGATAGAAGATTATCTGATAGGAGAATCTTCCCGGCTATAAATATAGAAAAATCATCTACTAGAAGGGAAGACTTATTACTAAATAAGGAAGAACTAGAGGCAATCTATAAACTTAGAAAATCAGAATTAGACAAAACAGGATCAATTATTGAGCTCATTGACTTTATGAAAAAAACCGATTCTAATGATAAATTTGTAGATCTTATAAATAGAACACTTTGACTTGATTATAAGCTTTATACATGGTATAATCTTAAATGCTTATTGAATGAAGAAGATAGAGGTGTTTATATGAAAAAAGACTTACATCCAGAATACCACGAAGCTAAAGTAACATGTATTTCTTGCGGTAATGAATTTACTGTTGGATCTACAGAAGAAGAAATAAAAGTAGAAGTTTGCAACAATTGCCATCCATTCTACTCAGGTAAACAAAGAACAGCTGAACGTGGTGGTAATGTAGAGAAATTTAACAGAAGATACGGTAG
>CABTWT010000141.1 GCA_902488555.1 uncultured Anaerococcus sp. | reverse complement strand
GTTCAATCTCTCTGGTGGGAATTTTTAGAAAGGATAAGTATGAAAATAAAAAAATCCACTATTGCATTATTTTTGGGACCAGCATTACTATTATTTATTGTTTTTACACTCTATCCAGTACTAAGAACATTCTTAATGAGTTTATATAGAGTAAATACAGTTACAACACCTATAAATGAGTGGGAATTTGTTGGGATTCAAAATTATATAGACTTGTTTAATAATGCCATTTTTAAAATTTCATTAAAAAACATTGTTAAGATTTGGTTCTTTTCTGGAATAGGTACAATTGGTATATCCTTGATCTTTGCAGCTATCTTAAATAGTGATATTATGGGAAAAAGATTTTTCGCATCAATTATATATTTACCGAAAGTTATATCAGCAATTGCTATTGGTTACGCTTGGTTACTTTATGTGTTTAATAGTCAATTTGGATTGTTCAATAAAATTTTTAGTGGAATAGGACTTAATTCATTAGCGAAAATAGAATGGTTATCACCAGATCACATATTTACTGCTATGATTCTTGCAGCTATATTTAACGCTATTGGACAATATACGCTTATGTATATATCCGCTATGACAAGAATTCCAAAAGATTACTATGAAGTTGCTAAAATTGAAGGAGAAAGTAAATTTAAACAATTTTTTACCATTACTCTTCCTTTAATAAAAGATGTAATAAAAACTTCCTTAGTTCTATTTACAACAGGAACAATAGGATTCTTTGCTTTTTCTAGAATATTTGGACATATTACGACAGCTACCCCAATGCTATTTACCTATAATCAAATTTTTGGTACTGAAATAAATCCAAATACCAATGTAGGAATAGGTGCAGCATCTGGGGTTATTATGACTTTACTAGGTGTTCTATTCTTTGTAATATCAAATATTATAGTTAAGAACACAGATTTTGAATACTAGGAGAAAAAATGTCTAATACAAAAAAAATTTTTAAAAAGATAACTGTAAATAGTCCACAATATTTCGTCTTACTGTTATTTACAGTATTTACCCTTTATATGTTTGGGTGGATAGTACTTGCTTCCTTTTCAAATACTCCAAATATATTTTCTGGGAATATTCTAAAAGGAGATTTGACACTAAATAATTATAGAAAGATATTCCAAGGTACAACAACAAATGCTGGATTAACTTTGTTAAACACATTAATTTATACGGTCCCTTCTAGTATCTTACTAATATTTATTGCAGCTCCAGCTGCTTATGTACTTTCAAGATTTGAATTTAAAGGAAATAGATTAACACAACAATTATTCGTAATGTCTTTATCTGTTCCAGGGATAATGGTTACCATGCCAATATTTTATCACTTAAGTTCAATGGGCATTGTTAACTCAAGACTTGTAATTATCTTATTATTTGTAGCAGGATCTGTACCGTATGATGTTTACTATCTTACAGCTTACTTTAAAAACTTGTCAACAAGTTACGAAGAATCTGCTGCTATAGATGGAGCAAGTCATTTTAGAATATTTTGGGATATTATGTTTCCAATGGCTAAGCCAGCAATAATAACACTTACTATTTTCAATTTGATTGGGAAATGGAATGCCTATTTCCTACCATTAATATTTGCCAATACACCATCAATGAGACCTGTGGGTGTATGGCTTGAGCAAATGGTTGCAGCAATGATAGCAACTGGTAATTACGGAGGAATGTTTGCTGCGGTTGTAATTGCAGCAGCACCAACAATTATTTTGTACGCATTTTTATCAAACAAGATGATAAAAGGTGTAGATCAAGGTGGAATTAAAGGTTAACTTAGGAGATAATATGTCAAAATTAGAATTAAAAAATATAAATAAAGTCTATGGAAATAAATTTAAAGCTGTAGATAATTTCAATTTAGCAGTTGAAGATAAAGATTTTGTTGTTATGCTTGGTCCATCTGGATGCGGAAAATCTACAACTTTAAGGATGATAGCAGGGCTGGAAGATATAACATCCGGAGATTTGATTATGGATGGAAAAAGAGTCAATGATGTAGAGCCCAAGGATAGAAATATAGCTATGGTATTTCAAAACTACGCATTATACCCTCACCAAACAGTTCGAGAAAATATGGCTTACGGGCTTAGAGTGAGGAAGGATAGCAAAACAGAAATTGAAAAAAAAGTTAATGAAGCTGCTGATATTTTAGGTTTGAAAGAATTGCTAGATAGAAAACCAGGCGAGCTATCAGGTGGACAAAGGCAGAGAGTTGCGTTAGGAAGATCAATTGTAAGAAATGCAGATTTTTTTCTAATGGATGAACCACTCTCAAACTTGGATGCTAAACTTAGAGTCGCAATGAGGACTGAAATAATCCAACTTCACAAAAGATTAGGAACTACTACAATCTATGTAACTCATGATCAAATAGAAGCCATGACTATGGCAACTAAGATTGTAATTTTAAATAAGGGTGTAATTCAACAAATAGGAACACCAGAAGAAATTTATGAAGATCCTGCGAATATCTTTGTTTCTCAGTTTATAGGTTCCCCTGCAACCAATATATTCCCAGCAGAATATAAAAACGATCAAGTTTATTTAATTGGATCTGATAGACCTATTAACTTAACTGCTGAGCACGCAGAGTTAATGCATAGAAATAATGTTAAACATTTGATGGTAGGAGTGAGACCTGAAAAAATTAGAATTGTAAGCAATTCTCAAAATTCATTAAAAGTAAAAGTAATTCTTACTGAATATTACGGTGCTGAGAGAATGGTATATTTTACAATCAACAATAATAGATATGTCATCAAAGCAGACGCAAGCTGCCAAGTTAAAGATGGTGATGAGATATATATTACATTTGATGACAATGACATCTTATATTTTAATAAAGAAACTGGAAACAGAATTAAGTAGAAGATGGTAAAATGAAAGAATTTAAAAAATCCCAAAAAAGTGAACTGACCCCTTAAAGTTGGACCAACCAACTTAAGGAGGTCAGTTTTCTTATGGCAAAATATAGTACAGAATTTAAATATAAATTAGTTAAAAGATACTTAGAAGGTAACGAAAGTTATGAGTCTTTGGCTAAATCATT
>CABTWT010000140.1 GCA_902488555.1 uncultured Anaerococcus sp. | reverse complement strand
TAAGCGACCGAAGGATCCCATAAAGAGCCGTTGAGCTAGGAGATTCTTCGCATTCGCTCAGAATGACAAGGCTTTGGGAGTAAGAGTCTATTCTCCACTTCTGTCATCCTTCTTGACCTATCCAAATTTCATTATGTGAAATTTATGGAAGGTCAAATGTCGCGAAGTCCAAATCTATGATTTGGCTAACGTAGCCGACCGAGGGAGCGTAAGCGACCGAAGGATCTTATAAAGTAGTGTTCAGACAGGAGATGTTTCGCATACGCTCAACATGACAGGGTGGTTGGTTTGATTACGTATAATGGCAAAAGCATAGGCTTATAAAGCTTCTGCCAAAATAGTTTTGAAAAATTCATACTCCTTGCTTAGCTAAAAAAGCACATTCTCGCCATCCCTCTGTCATCCTCGAGGGAGGATAAGCGACCGAAGGATCCCATAAAGAGCCGTTGAGCTAGGAGATTCTTCGCATTCGCTCAGAATGACAGTGGGATGGGTGTGATTGACGGTGTTTATATCTATCAAATACTACTATTTTTCTTAAATTTTATTCCTAATGATTTTTTTATCTTTATTTTTAATTACGACTAAAACACTATAATATTTTTATGATTATTGGGTTTTTAAGAAAACATTATTAAAATACGGTTAAATCGAGTATAATTAATTTTCTATATACTGTATAATAAGATAAATAAAAAGATTATAACAGCTAATGTAGCTTTGCTTTATCCTTTAATGGATGAATAAATATTTATATAAATGTTTTCTTTTATAAACATAAAAAACTATGCTATATATTACATATTGATTACATCTATTACATATTTATTGATTTTAGAAAATGGCAATAGTTTTTATTAATAGCTATATTTATAGTTGATTTTAATTCGGAATGTATGAAAGGGAAAAGAGTTTTATGAAGAATTATCTTAAGAATTTATTTCTAAAAGTAACGTCGTTGGTTTTAGTATTGTTTCTAACCTTACCAAGCCAAATTTTTGCATCAGCAATAACGAGCAGAGATGACAAAACTTATGATGGAAATAAGAGCATTATGGGTCTTGCTGGGCTCACTATGACAAGCAATGATGACTTGAATGAGACGTCTATAGAAAAAACACAAGTTTTATCAAGCGATAGGTCCATAGAAGAAACTAATGATTTCTTTATTGAGAAATCAGCCAGTATTTCAAAAACCACAGGACTTATTAGTTATAAAATCGCTGTAACAAATAAGGAAAAAGCAAGTGATAATCAAAGCCTAGTATTTGCAATAAATTCAAATCTAAGTGATATGAAAGTAGATAAGGTCACAGCTTTAGGTGATGATGGACAGGAAAGAGAAATATCCTACAAAGAAAATAGCCCATCAATATTAAAGGCAGACAAAGATATTGAGACATTTGCTCTTTCTGCAGCAAATGATGATAATACCACCATTTATTATATATCAGCAAAATTAAGTGATGAAAGATCACTAGAATATATAGAAAATACTACTGATTTTTTTGCTATTGACTATGCTATAGTCGATGGCGAGGACGCACTTTATCAAGAAAGATATAGCTTAAAAATAGATGATCAAAATCATGATGGACATTTTGCTTTGCTAGAAAATGAAGATTCAACTAGTAATATTAATGCTACATATGAACCAGAATCTTCTAATATTTTTGGACATATTCCAGCTACTATATCCTACACGGATTTCGTTTTAGCTAAAGACAATCAAGAATTCATTTATAAACTTCAACTTGATGATAATCAAGCTACGGAAAATTCTCAAATCAACATAGATTTCTACCAAGCAAAAGAAGAGGGCTATGTAGTAAATAAGACATATAGTCAAAATATTCCTTTCACCAAAGAATTAAAATTACAAATCCCAAGTGGACAAATAGCAAAAATAAACTTTACATCAACAGTAAAAGAAAATGTAAATCCTCAAAACTTTACATTTAACAACAAAACTATAGCAAACCCAAACTATAAAAATGCTTCAAACAAAGAGGGAGTATCAAAGAAAGATCCTTTGCAAGATGATTCTTTTGATAAAGATGCAGGGACAAAATCTTCCAATGATAGCATAACAGATGATAAGGACCTGGATTTTTCTACAAATCCAAATACCGAAAAAGCAGGAAGATCAACTGATAGTTCTTTTAATAAAGATGCAGGGGCAAACTTATCCAATAATAGCATAGCAGATGATAAGGACCTAGATTTTTCTACAAATCCAAATACCAAAAAAGCAGAACCATCAACTGATAGTTCTTTTAATAAAGATGCAGGGGCAAACTCCTCCAATGATAGCATAGCACACACTGATGACCAAGATTTTTCTAGGAATTCAAACACAAAAAAAAGAAGACTCAACCAAAGCTGAATCTTCAAATAACGAATCCAGGACAAACTCTTCCAATGATAGCATAGCAGATGAAAAGGACCAAGATTTTTCTTCGAATTCAAAAACCGAAGATACAGTATCTGCCATAGCTATTAACAAAGATGGTTATCTAGCAAAACTAAATAATGAATCTAGACTAACAAACGAATTAGAAGAAGCTATTAATGATATTACATCTGCC
Source organism: uncultured Anaerococcus sp. (assembly GCA_902488555.1). Next base: position 503 of record CABTWT010000140.1, on the reverse strand, counting down.
CTAGAAGCTTATAATAATGATGAAATATACTTAGATGAATTACAAACATCTATTGGTAAAATAGCTAGCGAATATAATTTAGAATCTAGTCAGACAGAAGAGATAATCAAGGCTTTGATTTCTGGTCTAAATGAGGATAAGCATAAGGTAGCTAAGCTAAATCTTAGTGACATTGGAAAAGCTATAGCTAGTAATGATGGAAAGAGAAATGTAGAAAAAGCTTTAGCTGGTCCAGATGCCAAGATACCTTCTGACTATCTTGATAGACTAGTAAGTGAGAAGCTTCAAGAAGAAGGAATAACTATAGAAGACTTCCAAAACTATATGTATGAATTGGAAGACAAATATGACCTTAGTAATGAAGATGTAGATAGAATCTATACAGACAACGAAGAAACTATCAAAAATCTCATCTCAAAAGCTCAAGAAGAGAAAACTACTGGTGATGTGTTTGCGGTACAAGAACAAAGTAAATTTAGAAAGATCGGAAGAGCACACGTCTG
>CABTWT010000139.1 GCA_902488555.1 uncultured Anaerococcus sp. | reverse complement strand
TAGTTCATTATCTGTAAATTCGAAATCATCGTAGGATTTTTCTTCGAAGTTTGGGTTATCTTTTTTCTCTAGAGAATCTAATGTCTTTGTATCGACATTAGCTATAGATTCTGTGAGATTTTTCTCTTCTTTTTTATTACTTGTTTTTTTCTGCTTATTTTTTCTGGCCTCTTCATTTCTTTTCTTGATCAATTCTTCATTGGCAGTTATCTCTTTTCTAAGCTCTGCTATTTCCTTTTCCTTGGCATTGCCAATTTTTGCTGAAGTAATTCTTAGGCCAATAAGAGCAAGTATTGATATCATAATCAAGCTAAAATTTTTATTCTTATTCTTAAATATAATATATGTTAGCTCAGATAATATAAATATGGCTAAAATTTCTATAATGGCTACAAGAAAATTATTCATTCCATGCAAGAAATACACAGAAAATATTTGCACCACATATTGCCACAAATATAGGTAATAGGATCTATCACCAATGTAAAAAACTATCTGGAATTTATTCTTCCTTGACCTATAATAGGTCTTTTCATAATTAAATAGGACCAGAATCAAAAGGCCAATAATTAGTGTATAAGCTATAAAGATAAACTTATATGAATAAATCTCTTTACCATCTACAAAGAAGAATGGTATGACAGTTAATAATCCTAGAACTAATGCAGAAATCTTTAGAAAAGATTCACTGTATTTAATCCTTGATAAGTAATTTTTGTTCAATAGATATAAGGATACTCCAAAGCTAAATGCTGATATCCTAGTATCTATACCATTGTAGATTCTCGTAATATCACTATTATTTTTTCCTAAACTTATCATTAGGATAAAACTAACAATTGTGATCAACAAATGAATAATAAGTTTTACATTGTCATTAAGTTTTTTTGTAAATCCATCAATTACCATAAATATAGCAATAAATTGCATGTACATAGATACATACCATAAATGGTTAAAGATATTAAAATTACCAAGTTGATTGAAATAATCTTCATTTATAAGGATTTTTTGTATATTTTCAAAGTTTAGGGCAACAGGAATAACAGATTTGATGGAATCATCAAAAACTTCTCTAGCAAAGGCCAAAGAAAAGCCCATAACTATTGCCATAATAAATAATACTGGTCCCAAAATCTTTATGTATTTATTAATAAAAATAGACAAAAATTTTTTAAAATCTATATTTTTTTTATTATCCGCTCCCATCATAGTCAAAAATCCTGATAGGAGTAGGAAAATTATTACAGCTAGATAACCCCCTGGGAATATGTGAGAAAACCTATGGAATAGGCTCACTCCAACAAAACCAAGAGCGCGTAGAGCTGTTAATAAATGATATTCTTTTTTTGTTTTTACTCTTCTTTGCATAGTCTACCTCTTAATCTTTGCTATTATATCAAAAATGACATAAAATTAAAATAAAGAAAAAGTTACCATTTTATTTCTGATAAAGACTTGTAAAATTTCTGAAAGATAGATTTAGGATCGTCTTTTACTTTACCCGAATCTATAATATAATATTGTCTATAGACTCTTACAAAGGAGAAAAGAATGAAAAAATTTTTACCAATAATACTAGGATCAGACCTAAATACATATTCTATAGCAAGGGAAATCCACGAAGCTTATGGCATAAAGTCAGTTGTTGCAACATCTGCTATATTTTTACCTTGTATAGACTCTGAAATAATTACATTTTATAAGAAGAAAAATTTCTCAAAAGATAGAGGAGTTTTTTCTAATCTTTTAAATAAAATTTACCATGATTACAAAGATTCATATGATGATTTTATCATATTTGCCCCAGATGATTATATGAGAAATTTCCTCATTACTAACCTAGATTTGTTAGATTTTAAGCCAAAATTACCATATGCAGACATGGACACTATAAATTCTATAAAGACTAAAGATGAATTTAACCAAAAAATAGCCCATCTTGACCTAGTCCCACAAACAATTTTGGCAAATGAGGGAAATTATAAGGACCTAGATTTTCCAGAAAATGTCTTCATAAAAGCAGATGATGATGTCTTTTATAAAAAACTTGATTTTGATGGCTGGCAAAAAGGCTACCGTTCAAAATCAAATGAACAGACTATTAAAATCTTGGAGAATATTTTTTCTAATGGCTATGATAAGAATATGATGGTCCAAGAATTTGTAGGTGGAGGAGACGGAAGCGAATTTAGTATTGATGGATATAGGTCAAAATCTGGATTTTCTATGTCAGCTTGTAAGAATGTCATGCTTGATAAAAGGCCAGACTGGGTTGGCAACTTTGTAGCCAAAATTGATACGGACCAAGATATTTTGTATGATTACGCAAGAAAAATAGTAGAAAGTCTTGGAGTTTATGGACTTTTCAATATTGATTTTAAGAAGGATATAGATACTGGAAAATTTTATGCCTTTGAAATAAACCTACGCCAGGGTCGCTGCCACTACTATGCTACTCAAAATGGTGTAAATTTATCAAAGATAGCAATAGAAGATTTAATATTTGACAATCAGATAGAAATCATAGGAGATAAGCCATTTGCCTACTACAACCTAGATCTTGATCAGACTCTAGAAAACATGGCAGATGATCTGAAAGAAGAATTTACGAGTTCCGTAAGATTTGACAACTGTATCAACCCTCTAGTCTACGATAAAGATTGGAATAGGAAAAGAAGTAAGAAAATAGAACAATACTTGGATAAACTTGGCAAAGAAACATTTGCTTATACGGAGATACAATAAAAAAAACTGGTTCCCGACCTTGTATAAGGACTTGTGGGAACCAGTATTTTTTTAAAATATTTCTTTTTCTGTAATGATATTATCAAGTTTGTGGTCAAATTCATCTGTTGGAATCTCTTCAACTTCAAATTCGCTTGCAAATAATCCTACAGATTTTGTTTCTGCCTTGTTAAGATACCTGTCGTAGTAACCACCACCATAGCCCATGCGGTTTTTGTCTTTGTCAAAGCCTAGGCCAGGAACTATAGTTAAATCTGGATTATCTATAGTTTCCATTGTATATGATGTTGGTATATCAAACTCCCCTGGGATTAGATTGTCCAAATCATAGATTCTTATAGGAATCATAAGACCTTCAT
>CABTWT010000138.1 GCA_902488555.1 uncultured Anaerococcus sp. | reverse complement strand
TGACCTTGTTCAGTATAGGAAAAACTATGAAAATTATTATGGAAAGGAAGTGGAGAGATAAAAAGCTATAAGCGGATAAACTTATAGCTTTTTTAAAATTATTTACAAATTTTTATTCTAAACTTATTATCTTACTTAAAGAGATCCTACTAGATGACTAGCAAACATTGCTATAGGAAGTAATAAGATAAAAAGGACATTTAATGCCATAAAAAACCTATCTTTTTCCCTTACCCCAAGTATTAAACCTACTAGTCCAATAATTGGACAGACAAGCATGTGAGAATAAGCAATAAATACGCATCTCATAATTTATTATATCATTTTAGAACTAAGAAAACCTGCTAACAAAAGTCAAGCATAACCTGAATTTATTTTCAGGTTATTTTACTTTACTGATTTATTAATTTTGAGCATTACAATTAAGCCGACTGTTTTTCGGCTTAGTAACATATTACTTTTATTTCTAAGCTACTTTTAATTCTGTTTTACAGGCTTTTGACTTCATAACTCTTGCATAGTAAATTCTTAAGAATTTGTTTAAACCTGCAAATTTGCATACTTTTTTTGCTTTTCCTTCTTTTTCTTTTTTTATCATGTAGTTATATATTTCATTTTCTGGATTTTTTGCACTCATCATACACTTCATTGCTTGGTAGCCTACTTTTCTTAGTATTGCGTTCCCTCTTTTACTTATTTTTCTTTGGTCTGCTTTAAAGTTTCCTGATTCATATGGTGGTGAATCTATCCCCATGAAGGATATTAGACTTTTTTTGTTTTTAAATTTTGATAGGTTTCCAAATTCTGCTACTATTTGTACTGCTAATTTGTCTGATATACCTGAGAATTTTTTTGCTTCTTGATATTCTTCTAAGGGCTCGGATATTTCTATCATTTGTGATAAAATATTATTTAGAATCTGATTTATTTGCTTTATCAGATTTATTCCTTCTCTGATATTCGTTTCTATTTTTGAGTTATGGGAAGGTTGAGTTGAGATACTGTCCTCTGCTAATTTGTAAATGGCTTTTGCTTTGTTTACAGTTGGATGGTATCTCTTTTCTTTTGCCCACGTTTTATATTCTTCTACAAATTCTTCTTCTGTTTTTTCTAATATTAGGTCTTTATGCCACCATTTTTCTAAAAAGTCTAATAGTTTATCTTTTGAAAAGTCTCCTGATCCATGGGGGATTAGTTTTTTTATTCCTGGAAATGTTTGATGTATTGTTTGGTCTATGAAGTTCATTTGGTTGATTCTTAGATCCATGTAATGTTGGTAGTTTCTATTTAATTCTTTTAAGACTCTGTAGTTTTCTTCATCTACTTTGTAGTCTTCTAATTCTTTCCAATACATTATTCCATATTCTGCTATTTGCCTTGCGTCTATGTTGTCGTTTTTTGCTTTTCTAAAGTTTAAGGCTCGGCAAAATTGTTTCATTTTTAATGGATTTATTACTGCTACAAAGTATCCTCTATCTTTTAATTCATAAAGTATTGGTAGATGATATTTTCCTGTGGCTTCCATTGTTATTTTTACTTCTTCTTCTATTTTTTCTAGTTTCGCTAGAAGTTCTTCTACTTTTGTTTTGTTTAGTGAAACATCAAATGGTTTCCAAATTATTTTACTTCCTTGTTCTAATGCACAAACTGTAAATTTTTCTTTTGATATGTCTATACCTACAGATATCATGTTTTGCCTTCTTTCTTTTTTCTTTTGTAGTTTCTACCTGCACCATTACACTCATTTTAGCTTGTGACACGGACGTTTTGCCCAACCTGCTTAACCGAATATGAATAATGAAGAGGTAGTTGACAGTTTTTATTTCGGATGTTTAAACCCTAAAACAGCCTCGTCATACTACTTCTTCATTATACAAAAATAGTGCAAGATAGGAACTACTTCCTTTCTTACACTATTTATGGTACTAAAAACAGCCCACAAAAAGCTGTTTAAATCCTCTAATTGAACAAGTTATGATACTAGAACTGTAAACATTACATAGGAAGTAATAAGAGTGTTGGTAATTTAACACTATAAATAACTTGTTTTTTTCTTTCCTCTATTATTCCATGCTATTCTCCTGTAAATATCCCCACATATAGAGCAGTAGACAATACTTGAAAGGGAGTATTTACTGGAATAGATTCTTCTTTTCCCTTTGCCACTTACCATATTAGCTCGTCTATCCATTTCTTCTTAGACTTGCATGAAGATTTCTTTTGGTATGATCGCTTCGTGGCTATTTTCTATATAATATTGAGGTTCTTGATCCTCAATTTATTCTTTAATTATAATTAAGATATTTATCTAAATAGAAAAATGGCTTTTAGGATTTCTTCTAAAACCCCAAAAACCATTAATTTCAACACTTTTATAGCCTATTATCTTATTTTCCTTGACATCAATACCACCGTCTCCACATGCCCTGAAGTTCCAAAGTTCCGTAACTTTTTATGATTAATTATACTGAAAGCAATTTGATATAATTCTTGTTTATTCATTTTCTTCTCCAATATTATTTAGCTTAATAATACGTTATTCTTTTTTCAAGACACTAAGTTATTCAGTTCACCATCAAGAACTTTTATAGTTTCATTTCTTTCCTTATCCTCTTGATTGTCATATAAAAGTTGTTCAATAAACTCCCATATATCTTCTAGTTTACGTCTAATATGATAGAATAACAAAGCATCCGTATTGATTAAAAAATCTTTGTGTAATTTCAGGTATATGTTCATAAATACATCATAATATGGCTTATCAACAAAAAACATGAGATCAGCTTTTACTGGAGCCAATTTCAAGCCTTCCCAGTCAATTAGAACTAACTGCTCATCCCGTTGCATCAAGTTCCAATTATGAATATCTGTATGGCATAGGGCCATTTTAGGATTACTTCGTCTTAGAATCTCCGACAGTCCTTCAACTCTGTCAATAGATTGTTCAAGGGGTTTTATGTGTGCCCCAAGCAAGCATTTTAAGTCCATGGGAAGACTGGCGCATTCTTTACGCAATACTTGTTTTAGCTGTTTCAGAAATGGCAAGCTAAAATCTTCCCTAATTAGTTGCACATATACCTACTATATCAATAAATTTTGAGTTATCATTGACTATATTAGTTGCTATTATCAGAATAGTCGTCGATAACTATATTTTCGTGCAAATATGCAAATAAGTA
>CABTWT010000137.1 GCA_902488555.1 uncultured Anaerococcus sp. | reverse complement strand
TATGACTGAAGGAATATTTTTAGGTATAGATGGTGGTGGAACAAAAACAGCCTTTTTACTAGATGTAAAAGGAGAAAAGTTCGAAGACAAACAAATAACCATTCACCCAAAACAAGTAAGCAAACAAGAATATTTTGACATAATAGAACTTGGTATAGGTGATGTTTGTAAGCAAGCAGGCATAAATCCATCAGAGATTGACTATACATTTGTGGCAGCTCCAGGCTATGGCCAATACCCAGACACAGAAGAGTACATCCACGAGGGAATCAGAAGAGTCCTTGGCAACGACAAGTTCACAGTAGAAAATGATTGCGTCAATGGTTGGGCAGGATCGCTTAATGCTAAGCCTGGCATAAACATAGTAATCGGTACAGGAGCCATAGGCTATGGTCGTGACCAAGAAGGCAACTCAATGAGATGCTCTGGCTGGGGACCATTCCTAGGAGATGAAGCAAGCGGATATTGGATTGGCATAAAGCTACTAAACTTGTTTACAAAAATGAGCGATGGCAGAATAGAAAAAACTAAAATATACGACATGGTAAAAGAAAAACTAGCCATGGAAGATGACTTTGAAATATTTGATATCACAGACAAGATGAGACGTGATGAGATAGCATCCCTTGCTCGCATCCTCCACCAAGCATTAAATGAAAATGATCCATATGCCCTCGATATCCTAGACCAAGTAACAGACGAAATTGCTATGGTCATAGACGCCATAACAAAGAATCTAAAATTTGATGGAGTGGTTGACGTATCATTTTCTGGAGGAGTCACAAACATAGGCGATCCACTCTACGAAGAGATAAAGACAAAGATTAAATCCAATGTAAATATAGTAAAACCCTACGCAAGTCCAGTAGATGGATCTGTGATTTTGGCAAAAGAAATTTACGCTGGAAACTTGAAATTTGAATAATATTTTATAAAAAATTAACTAGCTTAGAATCTAATACCTTCTCAGCTAGTTTTTTTTAAATATCTTTAGCAAAATCGATTGACTTTAGGAGGGTAGTCTAATATAATATAAACAAATAAGAAAATAAACAAACATTTATAAACAAAGGGGAGGAAAATTTGAAAGTATATATTTCTTCAGACAAAGATGGATTAATGCTAAAAGAAAGCTTAATCGAAGAAGTAAAAAATCTTGGATACGAAATCGAAGATTTAACACAAGAAGGCTTTGACTTTGTTGACAGTGCCAAGGCAGTTTGCCAAAAACTACTAGAAGTAGATGGTATGCTAACAAGCGGATCTGATGATGCATCAGTAGGAATCCTAATCGACAAATACGGTGCAGGCTCATATATGGCAGCAACAAAACACAAGGGAATGATTGCAGCAGAAGTAAGCGAAGAAAGAAGCTCACTTATGACCAAACGCCACAATGGAGCAAGAGTATTATGCCTAGGATCAGGAATCGTAGGCGAAGAACTTGCAAAATCATGTATAAGGGATTTCTTAAGCCATGGCTATGACGGTGGACGCCACCAAATCAGAATAGACATGCTAAACAAAATGCTATAGGAGGGAAAATATGAAAATAGCCTTAGGATGTGACCACATAGTAACACACTTAAAAATGCAAATATCAGACCACCTAAAAGCAAATGGTCATGAAGTAGTAGATGTAGGAACATATGACAACACTAGAACCCACTATCCAATGTATGGCAAAAGAGTTGGAGAGTTAGTAGCAAGCGGCGAATGTGACCTAGGAGTAGTACTTTGCGGTACAGGCGTAGGAATCACAACAGCAGTAAACAAGGCCTTTGGAACAAGATGTGCCCTAGTAAGAGACTGTGCAACAGCAGTCTATGCCAAAGAAGAACTAAACGCCAATGTCATAGGCATAGGTGGCATGATAGTAGGAAAAGACTTAGCTTGCGAAATAGTAGATAGGTTCATAGCAGCTGAATACAAACAAACAGAAACAAACAAAAAGCTAATAGAAAAAATAATGGCCATAGAAGAAGAACAAGGCCAAGATAAACAAGTTCAATTTTGCAACAATGAATTCTTTGATGAATTCATAGAAAAATGGGACAGAGGCGAATACCACGATTAAAAATGGAGAAGGGTTAGGATATGGATAAAAAAGATCTAATTTATTTAGTCCACGCATCTAGCCTAGACACATTAGCTTAAGTTCACTTCAATCTGGGATTATTTTAAAAGGCGTCAATTAAATTTGACGCTTTTTAAAAAAATAATTTAATCACTTATATAATTTTGAATGTTTACAGGATATGAAATGTTAAAAGACGAAAGACAAAATTTAATAGTTGACCTTGTAAATAGTGAAGACATAATAGAAGTTTCAGGCTTGACCAAAGATCTAAACGTTACCGAGATGACCATACGTAGAGATCTTAAGGAGCTAGAAGAAAAGGGTCTATTAAAGCGTATTCACGGCGGAGCAAAGAAGGTTAGAAACCTATCAAGTGTCGAATATTCAAACACTGAAAAGAAAGAAAAAAATATTAACCAAAAAAAATACATCTCCAAAAAAATTGCAGAAATTCTAGAAGATGATGAAATCATATTTATGGGACCTGGGACAACCATGGAATATGTTTCAGAATATATCATAGGCAAACACCTAACCATATTTACCAACTCCCTATACTTGTTCAATGAGCTAATAAAAATAGACTCCTTGGCTGTAAGGCTTATAGGCGGAAAGTATCGAAAGATAACAGGAGCCTTCGTTGGTCCCCTTGCAATAGATATGATAAAAGATTTGCGCTTCCAAAAAGCCTTCATAGGAGTAAATGGCATAAATGACAACCAAGCCTTTACCTACAATGAAGACGAAGGAGCATTGCAAAAACTAATATTAGACAATTCATCAGAAAAGTTTATAGTAGCAGATTCAACAAAAATTGGCAACGAAGACTTTTATGCTTTTTATGATATAGAAAATGCAAATGTTATTACAGATGACAAGATTTCAAGCCAAGATTTAAAGGCCCTTAAGAGGTATACTAGTCTTATATATTAGAATTTCAAAGAGTTCATACCAAGGAGGAGAAATGTATTTAGATTCAGATTATATAAAAACTAATGATGCAAATAATACCTACAGCGAAATTTTCTCTCAAGGGGAAAAATGGCTCAAAGTTTATGATTTATATGAAGAAAGAAAAGCAAAAATAGATGAGTTTTTAGCTAAACTTGGTGAAGATGTAAG
>CABTWT010000136.1 GCA_902488555.1 uncultured Anaerococcus sp. | reverse complement strand
TCGTTGATTTCTTCGCTTTCGTCTATGTCGTAGTATAGTAGGACTTTTACAGCGTTTGCTCCCATTTCTTTGATTCTTAGTCCTGATACAAAGTTTATTAGTCTTGGCAATCTGCCTTCTTCGTATTCATCATAACCTGTTTGTTCGTATGACATGATTAGGCCAGCATTTTCATCTTTTGCTTCTACTCCCTTCATACCATAGATTGGGTCTAGCAATATTGATGATGAATATTTCGTAAGTTCGCTTGATACTAATTCTTTGAATTTGCCGATTCCCTCGACATTGTTAAGGTCTGGGTTAGCTTTTCCCATCATTTTTTCCATTGATCCACGTTGGTCAATGGCTAGGGCTGCGATTGCTCCTTCTTCGTTTACTAATTGTTTGAGATTTTCGTATTTTTCGTGAGATACTTTCATATAATTTCCTCACTTTTATTTGATCGTAATATTTGTCAAAGTCGTTTATATTGATGTGAGCTATTTCTTTGTTCAGTACATTTAAAAGGCCACAAGTCATGCTTGTTTTTATGATTTCTACATCATTTTTGGCATTATTTATCGCAAATAGGGCTCCTGCAAGGGATGAATCTCCGCTTCCTACAGGGTTTACTGCACTAACTTCTGGCACGCTTGCCCCATAGATTTTGTTATCCGCCTTTACAATAGCTCCATCTTTGCCCATGGATCCTATGACATATTTTATGTCTTTAAAGGGTTCTTTTAATAGGATATCTCCAAGATTTTCCTTGTTTATTTCTATGCCTAGAACATCTCTTATTTCTGTTTCGTTTGGTTTGATCAGATCTGGCTTTATTTCAGCGTTTATTATTGCTTCAAGAGTTTTTCCAGATGTGTCTACGGATACAAATTTGTTATGGTCTTTGGCATATTTTATGATTGTTTGATAGAAGTCAACGTCAAGTCCCTTTGGTAATGATCCAGAAATGTTGATGATTTCACAGCCCTCGCTTATCTTATCAAGATTTTCTATGAATTCATCTTTTTCTTCCTGGGAGATTGTCGGACCTTTTTCTAGGATTTCTGTTTGATTGCCATCATGAAGGATTGCTATGCAGTTTCTTGTGTTCTCTTTAATGTCTACAAATCTTGATTCTTGGCCCTTTTCTTTGAGGGTTTCCTTTATATATTGGCCAAGGGCACCGCCCACAAAACCAGAGTGAACAACAGCTCCACCTAGTTCTTTTGCGACATATCCAACGTGGATTCCCTTGCCACCAGCATCTTTTATAACTTGACTAGTTCTATTTACATCGTCAATTTTAAAGTCATCTAGTTCGTAGGAAATATCAACAGATGGATTTGCTGTTATCGTTAGGATCATGCCCATGCCTTATTTCCGTCGATGTATGTTGCTTTTAGGTCTAAATCTTCGTCTAAAACTATGAAGTCAGCAGTATATCCTATTTTTAGTTTGCCACAAACATCATCTATTCCAACAGATTTGGCAGGGATCAGGCTTGCCATTTGGATGGCTTCAAATACATCTGCAATGTCCCAATCAACAACATTTTTAACTGCATCTTTTAGTTTTAGAATTGATCCAGCAAGAGATCCACCCTCTTTTAGTCTTGCAGTACCATCTTTAACAATTACATCGTATTCGCCTAGTTTGTAGTCACCTTCAGCCATGCCACCAGCAGCCATACAATCTGTGATAAGGGCAATGTGATCACGACCTTTAACATTCATCAATATATTGGCAGAAACTGGATTTACATGGTGTCCATCGCAGATAAGCTCGCTTATAGCTTCTGAATTCATAGCAGCTCCAACCATTCCAGGGTTTCTGTGGTGAAGACCACTCATGCCATTATAGGTGTGAACAAAAATATTTGCTCCAGCATCAACTGCATCGATAGCCTCATCATAGGAAGCGTCAGAGTGTCCAAGGGCAACATATACGCCCATGGCATTTGCCTTTTTGATAAAGTCAGTTACTCCTTCTCTTTCTGGAGCAATGGCGATTTTATTAACTAGACCATCTGATAAGTCTTTCCATTTTTTAAGTTTTTCTATATCTGGATCTGACATATATTTGTCATTTTGGGCTCCCTTGTATTTTTCTGTGAAAAATGGTCCCTCAAGGAAGACTCCTCTTATTTTGGCACCTTCGGCTTCTTTGTATTCCTCGCCAATTACCCTACAAGCTTCGTTAAGTCTTTCAGTAGAATCTGTAAGCGTTGTTGGCAAAAAGCTTGTAACTCCAGTTTCAAGTAGACCCTTAGAAATAATATTTAAAGCACCAGGCTTAGCATTCATAATATCTTCGCCATGGTAGCCGTGAATGTGAGTATCCACAAGACCTGGAGCAATGATTTCTCCCAGGTCTTCGTACTCTTCTGGTTCATTTTTAGAAAATGACTTAATCACGCCATCTTCAACTTCCATGAAGTAATCTTTCAAGACTTCATCTTCTAAAATAATATATTTAGCTTTATAAAACATAATTCCTCCGAAGCTTTTTCTTAAGCATTGTAAGGGTGGATTGTTACGCCCTTTACAACCCTATTAACTGTTCCTGATTTTGATGGATTGTCTGGTGTGTTTCCTACTCTTAGACTTGTGATAAGACTTATAAGTTGTCCAACTATAATATATGGTAAGGCAAGGTATGCATCATTATCAACATTATTTTCGTAAACTAACTTGTCAAAATCGCCTTTTATATCTGAATTTGCAAGAGCAATAACCTTTGGAGCAATCTTATCTGCTGCGATTTCATTTAAGATATCAAGGTCATAATCTCTTGTGTACTCATTTGATGAAATAAATGAAACTATTAGTGTTTTTTCATCTACAAATGATTTTGGACCATGCCTAAAGCCCATTGATGATTCGTATAAGCTTGCTACTTCCCCTGCTGTAAGTTCAAGGACTTTTAGTCTTGCTTCATTTGTTAGTTTATAAAGAGGACCAGAACCTAGATAGATTATTCTATCAAAATCAAAATCTACCAATTCTTCAATTTTGCCTGCATCAGCCAAAATTTTTTCTGCAGTACTTGAAAGCACTTCAACAAGTTCTTTCTTGTCATTTCTTTCGTCAAAGATTAAAAGAGCTGATAAAAGCATACATGTAAATGAACTTGTCATAGCAAATCCCTTGTCATTTGTGCCTTCTGGCTCTATGAATACAAATGATTTTTCATCATCGGTAAGCTTTAGTGCAAGTTTTCCATCAGGAGC
>CABTWT010000135.1 GCA_902488555.1 uncultured Anaerococcus sp. | reverse complement strand
GGATTCGCATAGATTTTGGGTATCGCTTGGTTTCTCTGACAATGGAACAGATGAATACGGCTTACCATTAATGATAAAAAGAGCTTAACAAATCTCAGTTTGTTGAAATAAAAAATAATATTAATTCTTTAAGATAATGACTTACGAGTTTTTTTGTAGGTCTTATTTTTTTACTCAATAATATCTCATATGTCCTAAAGATAGTGAAGAATAAATATTGGACATGGAGGGAAAAATGGATAGTCAATTAACTTATGAAAATAAAGAAAAGGAATCTGCCTTTTATATTTAAAGTAAAATATTTGCAGAAATGTATTTATTTAGTCTAATTTAACTTGAAGAATTTGAAGAAATTCACTTGTTGCAATATAGAAAAGTTCACACTTTTTTTAGGCGAAATAATGCTATAAAACTTGATAAATATCCGTTTGTACGGGAATATGTTGGTAGCAAAAAAGGAAGTGAAAGACAAGTGAGGATAACAAAAATTAGGTCGATTTTTATTAAAGCACCTATGATTTGAACTGACCACCAAAAGTTAGACCTAAAAACTAACTAAAGGCGGTCAGTTTTTTTGGTCATAGAAATTAATATTTAATTAATTTTCCAAAACTATTCTAAGACAATTAGAATATATTAAAGAAAAAACTAAATATAGGGTAAATATTAATTAGTATATAATCGTAAAGGAGGTATTATGTACGATTTTATTTTTAACATACCAACAAAGGTTCTATTTGGAAAAAACCAACTAAAAAACTTGCCAAAAGAGATTAAAAAATATGGTAGTAAAGTTCTTTTGGTTTATGGAAGAAATAGCATAAAAAAGATTGGTCTTTATGACGATATAATTAAGTTATTTGATGAAAATTCAATTGAAGTTTATGAGCTTTCAGGAATAGTTCCAAACCCAAGAATAGATAAAGTTCGTGAAGGTGTAAAGATTGCCAAAGACAATGATATTGACTTTATCCTTGCTGTTGGTGGTGGTTCCACTATTGATTCTGCCAAGCTTATTGCAGTAGGTGCAAAATCATCTGCTGATCCTTGGGATATAGTTATAGGCAAAGAAAAACCTAATGATGGTATTGCTTTAGGAAGTATTTTGACCCTTGCTGCTACAGGATCAGAAATGAATTCAGGATCTGTAATTACTAACGAAGAAACTGGACAAAAATTAGGTTGGGGTTCAGAATATGCAAGACCAAAATTTGCTCTAATAAATCCAGAATATACCTACAGTGTAAACAAATATCACACAGCAGCAGGAACTTGTGATATAATAAGCCATACTTTGGAAAATTATTTCACTTTAAACGATGGGGCATATTTAGATGATAGATTCGCAGAGGCGATTTTAAAAACTTGCATAAAATACGGACCTATAGCACTCAAAGAACCAGAAAACTATGAAGCTCGTGCCAACTTAATTTGGGCAAATACCTGGGCTATCAACGGCCTTCTAAATGCTGGTAAATCTACAGCATGGTCAGTTCACCCAATTGAACACGAGCTTTCTGCTCTAAGAGATATAACTCACGGCGTAGGACTTGCAATACTTACTCCTTATTGGCTAGAATATTGCTTGGATGATGAGACAAGCGAAAAAATTGCCACATTTGGATATAATGTATTTGATATAGAAAAGACAGGCTCTCCAATGGATGATGCTAAAAAGGCTATAGATGCTCTAAGAGAATTCTTTACTTCCATTGGTATACCAGAAAACTTAAGAGCTGAAGGATTTAGCGAAGAAGATCTTCCTATAATGGCGAAAAATTGTGTAAATAATAGAGTAAAACCGCAAATAGATGGATTTAAACTTCTAAAAGAAGAAGATATACTAAAGATAAATAAGATGGCCCTATAAATATATGGTAGATATTGAAAAATTAGCCAAAGATATTGTAAATAAAGGTGATTCTGCAGAAAGCATAATTATTTTTGACAAAAAAAATAATAAGACTATAGAATTTGCAAATGATAAAGTTTTTGATGTTAGATCAATCTCTAAGACAATCTTATCCTTAGCTTGTGGTATTTTAATTAATGAAACTGGAGACGATTTTAACTTAGAAACCTATATATATCCTATCATTAAAGATAAGATTAATTTAGAAAATGAAAAGAATTTAGCTTATCTTAAGGAAATTAAAGTTAAACACCTTCTCACTCATACAACTGGATACAGGGATTTGCTCTTATACAGCAAAGATATAAGAGAGAGCGATTATGAAAATCTCTTTGATTATGTCGTAAATTACCCCCTATATCATAAGCCTGGGACACACTTTCTATATTCAAATGCTGGATATTATCTCTTGGCTATTGTAATGGAAGAGTTTCTAAAGTATGATTTATTTGACCTTGTCAAAGACAAATTATTAAAACCATTAGGAATAGAAAATAGATCTTGGGGCAAATTTGGAAACTATATTGCTGGTGCCACCAAAATAAACTTAAATGCCTACGATATGTTAAAAATAGGTCAGCTTATAATTAATAATGGTTACTATGATAACTTGCAAATAGTAGATGGCAATTATATAGACTTGATGCAAAAACCATATCAAAATTCTATGTATGAGGTAAAGAGAAAATATATTTCTGAAGACTACTATGGATTCGGTATATGGATATCTGAAAAAGGAGTAGTTTTTGCATCAGGAACTGGCGGCCAGCTTATAGTTATATTAAAAGATATGGATCTGATTATTATAACAACAAATTCAGGGTCAGATAGCAAAAGTTTCCAAATAAAATCAGACATTGACAAATTAGTAGATATTATATACGACTATAGGAGAAAAAATGGACTATAAACATATTGACGAATACACTAAAATTTATGAAGACCACAAAATATTATTGGACAATCTAAGTAAATCTTTGGAGGAATTTAAAGATCATCAAGAAGAATTAAATAAGCTTGAAAAGTATTATTATTCTGAAGAATTTATGAAAGATTATGATGCATCAAATAAGGGAGAGATACCAGATGACATTATACAAGGTATACTTACAGAAGATGCCATATACGATCTACTAGGTGATAATTATTTTATGGCAAAAGATTTATTAGATCTTGCAAATGATATAATCCAAGATAGATAAAAAAATAAGACCTTAGCATTAATGCTAAGGTCTTATTTTCTATTTGGTGCGCCATCAGAGGCTCGAACTCTGGACACCCTGATTAAGAGTCAGGTGCTCTACCAACTGAGCTAATGG
>CABTWT010000134.1 GCA_902488555.1 uncultured Anaerococcus sp. | reverse complement strand
TTTCTACTGCAACTGATTCACCAGTAAGAGATGATTCGTCGATTTTTAAGTTTCTAGAATCAAGTAGTCTGATATCAGCTGGGATTATATCTCCTGTTTCAAGGATTACAATATCTCCAGGCACAAGCTCTTCTGCCTTTACCTTGCCACGTTTGCCATCACGAAGGACGGTCGCCTCGGGGCTTGACATCTTTTGAAGGGCTGCCACACTATCTTCAGCCTGACCTTCTTGGTAAATACTCATAATAGCATTGACAACAACAATTGCAATGATAATAATTGCTTCAACCTTATCTCCTGTAAAAGCAGAGATGATTGATGCAACTATAAGTAAGATCACCATGGCATCTATGATTTGGTCTAGGATTTTTTGAAGCATAGATTTTTTGTTTGATGATTCAATACTGTTTGGACCATATTTTTCTAGACGAGTTTTTGCTTCGCTAGAGCTTAGTCCGGTTTTTTGGTCTACGCCAATTTTTTCTAATAAATCCTTTTTAGAACCTTGGTAGTCCATATTTCCTCCTATAAAAATATTTGCAAAATGGAAATAAAAAAGACTTTTGGCGGATTTGCCAAAAGTCTTGCCACCTTTCTAGGGTTTATTTAACCGGAAATAAATTCGTTCTGACGATTAAATAATTGGGCTACTCCCTTTCTGCTATGATAAATATACCAAACATCTAAGTAAATAGCAATAATTTATAAAAGATTTATTTGCTTATAAATGCCTTCAAGAGTTTATAAAGTCCACCTAGGCCATTTTCGTGTGTTCTTTCATAGCCGTGGCTTGCTGCAACCCCTGCTCCTACTAGGGCATGGCGGAAGTCATTAGAGCTTGCTACAGCTGCTGATGCATCAGATCCGTAGAATGGATATATGTCTATGGCATAGTCTATGTCACAAGCTTTTGCTGTTGCTATAAGTTCGTTAGTCAAATCAAAATTGTATGGCCCTGATGAATCTTTGGCACAAATTGATACCTTGGTTTCATCTGTCTTAAGGTCATCGTATACTACGCCCATATCAACTGCAATCATATCTGTGATGCCTTTTGGATGACCACTAGCTGCACCATGTCCTACTTCTTCATAGATTGTAAATGCTAGGTAGAGTGGTCGGCTTAGGCTGATATTTTCTTCTTTGATAGCTTTTGCTAATGCCATAAGCACACCTGCGCTTGCCTTATCATCTAGGTGGCGAGATTTTACAAAGCCATTGTCTACCCTAAATCTTGGGTCAAGGGCTATGAAATCTCCTGCGGAAATGCCAAGGGCTTCTGTTTCTTTATCAGAATTTGTTATCTCATCTATTACTACTTCCATATGTTCGTCATCACGTTTAGCCTCTCTTGGGTCATTTGATCCGTGAACAGCTGGATTGTTTAATCTCATAACGCCTGTAAATTCTTTGCCATCTCTTGTGATGATTGTGACATTTTCTTGTTCTACATAAGAAAGTGGGAAACCACCTAAGCTTGTAACTCTAAGCCTACCATTAGACTTGATAGACCTTACCATAAGTCCTAGGGTATCTACATGGGCTGATAGGAGTAGGCCATTTTCCTCGCCTGGATTTATAGGAACTATGACATTGCCCTTGTTTGTTTGGTAGGGTTCATATCCCATTTTTGTAAATTCATCTATTAGGTATTTCTCAGCTCTTTTTGTATATCCTGTAGGGGATGGGGTATTGCACAAATCTTCGATGTATTTAATAATTTCTTTACTCATTTTTCCTCCTTAGCTGCCAGAATTTGCAGCTTCTTCTAAATCGATCATATTATTTAAGCAAATTACAAGGCCTATTAACTCTTCGATGTAAGCTTCGTCATATACTATGAGTTCGTAATTGTCAGTTAGGGTAAAAAACTTCTTGTTTACAGCTCCGATAGTTTGTCCATTTTGGTTTGTAACAGTAAAATTCAAATGGAAAATATCTCCCTCAAGATAAAGACCATCATCATCTAGACTAACGTCTACACGGTGTCTGAAAAACTCAAATTTTTTCTGAACAATCATACTAGTACCATCGTGCATACTTACAGTATACCTTGGTAGGAAAGTGAGAAGCTGTCTACTAATTTGTAAAATAGTCTTTGCATTTAAGTCAGTGACCTTGGACTCATAACCCAAAAATGTAAAGTCTTGATCTAGATAGTAAGCTTCGCGGCCGTTTTCATCCAAGATGGGATAGTGGTCTGTAATTTTGAAGAATTTTTCCTTAAAATATAACTTTTTCATATATTATCCTTTTCTTTTAAAAGCCTTACTTATTATAATATTTTTTACATGCTATAATGCAAGCTATTAGTAAAATTTCAAAAAGTGGCAAATTTAGCGGCCACCGCCACCTCCTCCACCGAAACCTCCAGCACCTCCGCCAAAGGAAGTTGATCCTCCACTTCCAGCTGAACTAAAGCTCTCGCCGTTTCCAGAAGCATAGGATGAAAATGAGTGGATATTATTCAAATAGGTATAGGTGTATAAATTGTTAAAGCTGTAGTCGGAGTATGCTTTATTAAAACTCTTATAAACTTTTTCTGTTATTCCAAATATAGCTGCATAGATTAAGAACTTATCCAAAGTTTTTGTATCCTTTATATTTTCTATGTCATTGTAGTTTTCTAGATAGTTATTAAATCCGATATAATTTTTGTATAGATCTTTGCCTTTTTGACTTAAAATTGTTTGGTCATGTTTATTTCCTCTTATTATATCTAGGTAGCCTGCTTTTTCCAAGGCTTTTTTAGAATTTTCGGCTAATTCTTTTGATAATTCATCGAACTCTTTGTTATTTTCTTTCAAATATTTCTCGAGAGATTTTTCTGTAATCTTTCCTTTGGAATTTTCTTTTCCTATATTTTCTAATACAGTAAATACTTTTTGTTCTGTTTGCCCCATGTTTTCTGGCCTGTGTTTTATAATTATTTCGCCAGTTTTATCTTTTTTGATTGTTTCTTTTAAGACTGCTCCATTATCTCGTTCAAGATAAGAAATTGCACCGTCATTTATCCACTTAAGGAAGAAAGCATTAATAAAAGTATCGACATTTTGACTAAATGGATAGGCATTAACAGCAATCAAATACAAGTCTTCCAAGTTGCCATCATATGGTATATCACTATACCTATAGTCTTTAAGAGCTTTCTTTTTTGGAAGCTCTTTTAAATTGGCTATATATGTCGGACTGTTTTTTGCAATTTTACTAACTATTGCTGCTATTATCCCAATCATTATCCCT
>CABTWT010000133.1 GCA_902488555.1 uncultured Anaerococcus sp. | reverse complement strand
GGTTCAGCAATAGAAATTATAAAACCAATAAAGATTCCAAATATTATAACTTTTATAATTTTATCAAATCTTCCTAAGAAATCCCCCATAATGGTCCCAATCTTTGAAACAGATAGATCAACCCCTTATAGGAAAATAGAAAGACCTAGTATTACTCCTAGAGATTCTAGGGTAAATTTGATTAGCAAATTTGTAGAAAGGCCAACAAAAAAATTTAATATGAATACCAAAATAACAATAGGCAGAACTGCGTTGGTATTATCCTTTATATTCTCAAAAAATATATATTGCTCCTTATGTTTTTTAAAAAAAGGAGGCAATCTTTCGATTGTCTCCTTTATAGTATCGCCTGTCTAAGAAATTTTGTTATTTACTGCCTGGCTTGCTGTTATAATTGCAATTTCGTAAACATCTTGAGCGGAACATCCACGTGAAAGGTCGTTTACTGGTGCATTTAATCCTTGTAGTATTGGCCCTAGAGCCTTGTAACCACCAAGTCTTTGGGCAATCTTATAGCCAATGTTACCTGCTTGTAGGTCTGGGAATATAAATACATTTGCAGTACCTGCTACATCAGATTTTGGAGCTTTATTTTTTGCGGTTGTTGGATCTATTGCAGCATCAAATTGTAATTCTCCATCAAGTGGAAGATCTGGTGCAAGCTCTTTAGCTTTTTTGGTTGCTTTGGCAACCTTATCTACTAGGTCATGTTTTGCTGAACCCTTTGTAGAGAATGATAGTAGAGCAACTCTTGGATCCATGCCAAATCCTCTAGCAGTTTCTGCAGATTCCACTGCAACTTCTGCCATTTCTTGAGATTCAAGGGTAATATTTACTGCTGTATCGGCAAATATTAATTGTTCTCCATTTGGTCCTATCATAACCATGATTCCAGATACTCTTGACACTCCTGGTTTTGTCTTGATAAGTTGTAGGGCTGGTCTGATTGTATCACCTGTTGTACCTATTGCACCTGATACCATACCGTCTGCAAGCCCAGCTTTTACCAACATAACTCCATAGTAGTTGTTGTCTTTTTTAAGCATGTACTCAGCATCCATTCTTGTAGCTTTGCCTTTTCTTGCTTCAACAAATTTTTCTACTAGGAAATTGAAGTTTTCGTCATATTGAGGATCTACAATCTCAAGATCTCCAAGGTGAAGGCCATTTTCATTGGCAATTTTTTGTATTTGGCCCTTATCGCCTAATACAATTGGATGAATAAGCCCCTCTTCCTTGTGTTTGATAGCTGCTTCAAGGATTCTTTTATCTTTACCTTCTGGAAAAACAATTTTTAGATTTTTACCATCAATAGCCTTAGTAGCCATTTCTAGTATTGATGAATTTGACATAATTCCTCCTATTTATAAAGTCTTATTATATTTTATACCCAATTGATAGTAATTAACAAGCCTTCATTTATAAATAAAAGATAAAACAAATATTAGTTAATCTTTTCACATTCCTTTTGCTCTTTTTAAAGCTTCATCTTCTTGCTTCGATAGGTCAACTTTAGTTTGTCCATTAGTAATTTCTTTTAAATATATATTAGATCCATCATTGCCATAAAGATTTGTAAGAACTATTCCATTATGGAAATTATCTAACAAACAAAGGGAAAAAGATAGTTCCGATGTCTGACCTTCAAAGGCATTGTAATGTACAACTGCCATATTGGATATAGCACCCATAGTTGTATCCTTGGCTTCAATAGATCGTTGATCAACAGACCTCAATTGTTTGTTTGATGACTCTATCTGATCATTTAGGGTTAAGAGTAATTCTTCCAAATTAAAATCTTCACTTGAACCCCTAAGTAGGTGGTCATATCGTTGTTTTTGGCGTCTAAGTTTATTATTCATAGACTGAATCATAGCAAATTCTACAACTACTAGAAGAGCTAAGATTCCTAAAATAACATATACTAGTGTCATTTATTCCTTCTTTCAATTATTAACTTATTCTTTTGAAAAAGTTTTTCGATATTTTCTCTAATAGATTCTTCTCCTCTAAATTGACCTAGATTTAACTTAATTGTTGGAAGAGCAGACAAGCTTGCTGTTTTTAGCAAGTCATTTGCAATTTGTCCATCAGTGAGGGTAGTTTTTTTGCCATATCTTAAATAAAATTCTAAGACTTTCATAGCCTCTATATTAATATCAATCATATCTAACAAAGGCTTCGATGCATCGATATAATGTTGATCATTAATAAATCCATCCTTATAAGCCTCCATAAGCAAGGCAAAATAATCTACATCATCTTGCATTAAGATAGAAAGTCTATCAGAAAGTTTTAGGATTGTTTCACGTGAAACATGAGCAAGTTTTTCTTGATCTCCCCAATCATTTTTATCCATCATTAGTATCAAATTGATAGCAAGATTTGAGATCAATATTAAAATTGCTCCTCCTCCTGGATTAGATTCTTTGGCTCTCGTTTGTTTGATGAGAGTCGGAATATCCATGTCAATTAGTGAGTTTGTCATAGATTTTTTCTACATCCTCAATAGAATAACAATCTATAGTAACTTTGTAAGCCTTACCTGATTTCTTTACATTGACCTTTGAACCAAGTTTTTCCATAAATTTTTCTTCCAAATCTTCAAACAATATGTCATCTATATTTGGGCCTGATTCTTTCTTCTCAGTCTTTGTAGAAATCTTTCTTTCAACTTTTCTTATATTTGTACTACCATTGATAAAATCATTTAGGCTTAAGCTTCTTTGATTCGGATCATCTATTGATAGAAGAGTTCTAGCCTGGCTTGGTGATATTTTTCCATCATTTAATGCTCTTTTTTCTATATCATATAGGTTCAATAACCTTAATGTATTTGCTATATAAGATCTAGACTTACCAACAGTTTTTGCAATCTGCTCTTGAGTCATCTTATGATCCTTGGATAGTTTTTGGTAAGCCTGTGCTTCTTCAAGAGCTTTAAGGTCTTCCCTTTGAATGTTTTCTACTAGTGATAAGACATCTACATCTTTTTGCTCAAATTCTTTTATAATAGCATCAATTGCTTCTAAACCAGCAAGCTTGCTAGCTCTATACCTGCGTTCACCAGCAAGGATTTCATAGTGGTCAGCTTTTTTAGTCACTACAATTGGATTTAATAAACCGTATTCTTTTATAGATGAAGCTAGATCATTTAGTGAGTCATCATCAAATGACTTTCTTGGTTGGTTGTCACGTGCTTTTATTTTATCTAATGGGATACTTGTAATTGATCTTGTTTCCT
>CABTWT010000132.1 GCA_902488555.1 uncultured Anaerococcus sp. | reverse complement strand
AGCAAGGATGCTGTTATAAAAGTGATCTATGATGAAAGTGTAGAAGAAAGCCTTTTTGATTTTGAAGAAGAAATCAAAAGAGATAGCTCTAAAGGATATTCATACAATATTTCAAAAAGATCAGAGTATTACAAAAATGAAGCTTCTGCAAATTATAAAAGTGATGATCAGCCAGAAATCCCTAGCCAAAAGGAAGAATATCAATATGATTCTGATGCCTTTGAAGATTCTATAAAAAGCATCAGAGGCGAAGAAGAAGACCTAGGAGAATACTCTAGACTTCAAAAAATCAATTCTTACCAAGAAAATTCATCAAAAGAAAAAAAGGAAAATCCAGACTTATCGGAAGTTTTGGACCACAATATTGACTCTATAACAAAGGATGGCTACAAGATAGAAAGACGTCCAGAACCAGTTTTTGAAGAAGAAAAATCAATAGATGAATCCAATGAAGCTTTAGCAGAAGATTCAATAGAAGAATCAAAAGTAGAATCAAAAGTAGAAAACAAAGATGAGTCAATAGCAAGAGTATTTATTGCAGGTGAAGATAAGGCTAATATTGCCAAAGAAAAACAACAATCTGACATTGACAAGTACTATAAGGCTAAGGAATTTTTAGAAGAAATCTTAGAGCAAATGCACTTTGAAAATGCTACAGTATATGGCAACTTAGAAGGATCAACCATCAAACTTGATGCCAAGGTTGACGAAAATGACACAGGCATTGCAATAGGTAGAGGCGGCCAAACCCTAGATGCCATAGAGCTTTTGATTAGAAAATCTATTGATTCAAGGGCAAACAACCTCAGAGTAAATGTAGATATCAATAATTACAAAAAACGTAGAGATGAAAAAATTGTAGAACTTGCAGCAGATACAGCGAGAAAAGTTCAAAGAAGTAAGAAATCTTGGAACTTAAAATACATGAACTCCTACGAAAGAAGACTAGCTCACGAAGAGATTAGCAAACATGCAAATGTAACTAGTCACTCAGAAGGTATAGAACCAAAACGTTATGTAGTTGTTTCTTACCTATCAGATGAGGAAGAATAATAAGGGACCCAGCTGGGTTCTCTTTTTTTGGCCATAAATTAGTAAAAGCAAATCGGATTAGTACTTTCATATATAAAAGGCCTTACAAACATTGACATTTTAATATTTTCGCTTATAATCTTTATGTTACAAACCACGGGTCAAAGACGTGGATATACGAAAAGGAGAATATATGAGTGAAGCTACTATAGCAGCAATTTCCACTCCAACTGGTACCGGTGGTATATCCATTGTTAGGATGAGTGGAGATAAGAGCAAAGATATAATTGATAAAATTTTCTCTCCCCTAGCTGGGGGTCCAATCGATAGAAAAAAGGATAACCGCAGGATGAGATATGGAAATATCGTGGATGGAGATGAAGTCATAGATGAGGTTATGGTTTCCTTTATGGCAGAACCAGCCACCTATACATGCGAAGATATCGTAGAGATCAATTGCCACGGTTCTTTTATTTCTGTCAAAAAGATACTAAACTTAGTTTTGGATTCTGGAGCAGTTTTAGCTGAACCTGGTGAATTTACCAAACGTGCATTTTTAAATGGTAGGATAGACCTTTCCCAAGCTGAGGCGGTTTTGGATATTATAAATTCAACCAACGACATGAGCCAAGCCCAAGGAATTAACCAACTTCGTGGGTCATTAAAAGAAGAGATTGATAAAATAAGGCAATCCTTACTTGAAGCCCTCTCTCGCCTAGAGTATTCCATAAACTTCACAGAAGATGGCGAAGACCTAGAGCCAGATGAGATAATAGCTTATATGGACCAGGCCAAAGACCTAATTGATAAATTATTAAACACTTCCAATAAGGGGAAAATTATAAAAGATGGTATTAATACAACCATCATCGGCAAGCCAAATGTGGGCAAGTCTTCCCTATTAAATGCCCTCTTAAAAGAAAATCGCGCCATAGTTACAAATATCCCTGGTACTACTCGTGACTTAATCAGTGAATATATTAACCTTGGATCTTTTACCCTAAAGATAAACGATACAGCTGGTATCCGTGATACAGAAGATATTGTAGAAAAAATTGGTGTAGATAAGTCAATCGAGCTTTCTCAATCTAGTGATCTTATTATAGCTATTTTTGATGCTTCAAGAGAATTTGACCATGAAGATGAAAAAATCCTAGACCTTATCAAGGATAAAAATACAATCATAATCTTAAACAAACAAGATTTGGATACTAAATTTGATAAGTCAAAATTTGCTCTGGACCTTCCTATAATAGAAGCTTCCATGACAGAAAATATAGGCATAGATAAGCTGGAAGAAACTATAACAGATATATTTGATACTAGTGAAATCAACCGCGAGTCAGTTTTAATTACAAACACTCGACATGAAAGACTTTTAAATTCTGCAAGAGAAAAATTAGCCTCTTCACTTAATGACATAAAAATAGGCATACCTCTTGATGCAGTAGAAGTTGACCTAAGAGGATCATATGATGACTTGGGTCTAATAATAGGTCAATCAGTTTCAGATGAGATAATGGATAAAGTATTTAAGGAGTTTTGTGTTGGAAAATAAATATGTACAAAAATCCTATGATGTAGTTGTAATTGGTGCAGGCCATGCAGGTTGTGAAGCAGCTCTAGCCTCTGCTCGTTTGGGCATGTCTACCCTAATCCTTACAACAAGTCTAGAGTCAATTGCAGATATGCCTTGCAACCCAAACATAGGTGGAACAGGCAAGGGTCACTTAGTACGTGAAGTTGATGCCTTGGGTGGACAAATGGCTAAGGTTATTGATGAGACCTTCATCCAATCTAGGATGCTAAATACCAGTAAGGGTCCGGCTGTTCATTCACTTAGAGTTCAAGCTGACAAGAGAAAATATCACGAAGTAATGAAAAAAGTCCTAGAAGATGAAGAAAACATAGACATCTTCGAGCAAGAAGTTGATAAGATAAATTATGAAGATGGCAAAATTGTTTCATGTGAAACAATCCAAGGGGCAATCTTTCCATGCAAGGCTATTATAGTGTGTACAGGAACTTACCTCAATGGAAAGATTCTAATAGGGGAATTTGAAAAAGTTTCTGGCCCTCATGGACTCTCTGCAGCAACACATCTATCTGATTGCCTAGAAGACATGGGCTTTTTCCTAAGACGTTTTAAGACAGGGACCCCAGCTAGAGTTGACCGCAAGACTATAGACTTTTCGAAAACAGAAGTTCAAGCAGGTGATGGTGAGATTGT
>CABTWT010000131.1 GCA_902488555.1 uncultured Anaerococcus sp. | reverse complement strand
TCATATTGATAATCAAGTTCTACTGTTCTTTTTCCACCATTTACATAGTCGTATTCTTGCTTATATTTCTTTTTAACTAGTTTCTTTAGGTCTTTATCTTCAAGGCCTCTAACAGTAGAGATTTCTTTGTTTAACTCTAGATTTGAAGGTCCCTCTATAGGATTTTCCTCAACAGTATCTTTCTTTTCTTCTGCCTTATTTGAAGCTTCTGGACTTTGAGCATTTTTGAGTTTTTCTTCAGAAATTTCACCTAGTTTTTTGTAAGAAGAAGCATCTGTCTCAGGATCTACTAGGTAATAAGAAATCATTCCTTTTGCGTCAGCTTTATTATCAAATTTAATCCTATGGATTTTGGTGAAGTTGCTTGCACCATCTAGGGCGATTACTTCTATGATTTTTCCTCTTAAATCTCCAGCTCCTTTAATTTCGTAGATAGTATTTCCTTTTTCATCAAGCTTTCTGTGTCTTCCTTCGCCTTCTCCTGCATATTTAACATCAAGGTTTCTTTCAACATCACCATTCTCGTCAACTATAGCTGCGCCTGCATACCATACTTCGTTGGCTACTTCTTCAAATTTATCTGGATGGTTCTTTTGATCTCTTACAAACAAGGTTTCGTTTTTATACTTATCTTTTACCTTGTGGTAGGTATCTTTTGCTATTAATTTGATTTTGTCTGGATTAGAGAAATCAACATCAACAATTGTTGGAGCTGTATTGTCAATTTTTACTGGTATATAAGAAACTTGCCATGGATAATCCTTGGTTAATCTATATTTGAACTTGTAGAAGTATTGACCCTCAGCTATTGGTTCAAATTGACCCCTAAGTTTTGTTTCCAAGTCTTGGTTATTATTATCATCATTAGCGCCTTCTTCTCTTCCTCTAGGATTGTAAATAAGGCCATCCCATTTCAAATCTCCCATAACTTTTAGCTTAGAAGATTTTATACCCTTAGCGTCATTTCTCTTAGAGTTTAAGATACCTCTAATAAAATGCTCTTTAGTTATTACTTTAAGATCTTTTTGACCTTCTCCTTCTTTATCGGTATTTACGATTGATATTTGTCCTTCTTTTGCACTTCTTAGAACAAGTGGTGAAGGAGTTAGCCCTCTTTCTATTTGTACTTCTTGATTTTGTCCTTTAGAATCGAGTGGGTAAACTCTTGCGACTTTTGATTCGCTTTGTGATGGATCAAATAAGCCTTGGTTGTTATTTAGTGCAAATAAGTCAGGGTCTTGATCAAGTGATTTTGTATTTCCATCTTTTCTGTTTTGGATAACAGCAGCTGGATTGAATTTATCGATGTCGTGTTCTCCACCTATACCCTTGTTCAAGGTTCCAGGTATTTTTGGTTTACCATCGTCATCATAACCTTCCATTGTCTTTGATTTTGAACCTTCTTCCCAAGCCCACTTGTCAAGGATTGGCTCCTTGTTCCAATTTCCAGCAAAGCCCATAAGTGGCATTGATAGAGATGGTTGAAAAACTGTCTTGTTTCCCTTACCGCACATTGCCTCAACTTCTTCTTTAGATTCAAATCTAATGAAGGATTCTACAAATTTATTTTTATCTTTAGCATCTCCGACATCTATTACAGCATTTAAGTCAAAACTTGAATTTGGTTTTATGGTAAATGTATCGTATTCGAATGTTATCTTTGCTCCATTAATTACTTCAGGATGGATTTCTGGAACAATTTGTTTTCCATCTTGAGATTTTTCATCCTTGTAAGTTTCATCAAGTTTTAGTCTATTGGTTAAGGAATCTGTTGTGATTGCAGATGATGAAGCTTTAAATGTTAGAGGTCTATCTGATGTATTAATTAATTTAATTGTGAAATATTTTTTATCGCCCTTAATCTCTTTAAGTGAAATAGATCCATATGAATTTACCAAACCTTCAGAGTCTAAATTCTTAAAGCTAGCTATAACGTCATTTCTTAGTGCATTAGCTACGTTAATAAGACCAGCGCCTTGTTGTCTTGGTGAAGCATAATATAGTGATTTCTCCTTCCAACCTGTTGGATCCATCATAGGTCTTGCTGTGTTTTGTAGGGCAATCTTTGTAAGAGTAGTTAAGTCGATTTTGTCGTCACCTGTTAGGTCTTTTAAGACAGGTTTTGCGAGCATCTCTTTTAGTTTTGGTCTAATCAATACTGTTGATGCTGCAACTACTGGTGTTGCCATACTTGTTCCTGACATATAACCATAAGTTGACTTGCCGTCAATTACATTTAGAGTTGATTTGATGTTCTTTCCTGGTGCTGATACATCTGGCTTTAAGAGGAGGTCAACCCTTGGACCCCAAGATGTAGAAGCTGCTGGAACTATTACTTCTTCCTTGTAAAGTTCCTTATCTGTATCAGGAGCAAAGTTAAAGGCTAGCTCTTTCTCATCACCAAGCTTTGGACGGTTTTTGTTGAAGCTTTCCATATCAATTGGATAGTATTGGTCAAGCTTATCTTTGAAGTCTTCCTTTTTATTTCTTTTAACCTCTGTTTTATTTGTTGGATTAATCATATTCCAAATCTTTAGACCATCATCACCTGATACTGAAAATACTTGACAAGTTGTTCCTTCATCTTCTTCGTAACCCATGGCTGGAAGCTCTGTCCAGTTATCTCTGTTGTAGTAGTTAACTGTATTTACAACCATGATTGCACGAGCACCTTTATCGGCAGCTTTTTTAAAGGCATATTTTAAATCTTTGGTATAGATTCTATCCATAACGGCAATTTTGCCTTTAAGATTAAGACCAACTAGATCTTCATCTTGACCCTTGCCTATATAAACAAATTTTACTTTGTCAGATAGCTTGCTTCCGTCTTCATTTCTAATAATCTTATCCTTATCGAAGAAGGTACCGATATTTCTATACTTAAAGCTTTCTCCACCAATATTGACCTTGTCAAACTCTACTATTTGATTTTTAGCTGATGCGACCGCGATAGCATCTTCATGTGCAGCAGTTCTAGTTACATTGCCTGTATCTATCATCTTTAGTTGGTTATTTGCTGCCAAGTCCCATGATGAGCTTGATGCAGCTGTTGCGTAGTTTCCAGTTGCTACAACCATAGGAATGCCAGCTTTTCTCAAAGCTCTAACAGCCTGCCAATATTTTTCTCCTACTAGTCCTGTTCCTGTAAAACCTGATGATACAGATACTACATCGACCTTATGCTTGATTGCATCTTCAATAGCATGAAACATCGTTTCATCACCGGCAAATCCATCACCTGAATCAGAATACATCTTGTAAGAAAATATTTGAGCGTTTGGAGCAATCCCGTCAATA
>CABTWT010000130.1 GCA_902488555.1 uncultured Anaerococcus sp. | reverse complement strand
TATATGCCTCAATCATATTTTGAATATGAAAATGGATCTATGAAAGCCCTAGACTACCTATCTCAGTCGCCAACTAAAGATGACCATATAAAATCATCCAATCTCCTAGCCAGCTTGAGTTTCAAAAGAGAAGAAATGTATAGAGAAATCTTTGACCTATCAGGAGGGCAAAAGGCCAAACTTTTCTTTGCAAAGATGAATATGGACAAGGCAGAAGTCCTAATCCTAGATGAACCAACTAGGAATATCTCGCCCTTGTCAAAGCCAGAGATAATAGAAGCCCTCAAAGCTTACAAAGGAGCCATAATAGCCGTATCCCACGATAAGGACTTCATAGACCAAGTTTTTGATAAGCTTTATGAGCTAGATGTGAGTGGCTTGCATATGACTAGGTGATGAATAAAAAATCCGGCAAGCTCTCTACTTGCTGGATTTTTTGAATATGTCAAATCATTTTTTTACGTAAAAAGTTCCTCTACCCTTACCATGTCTTTCAATCACTCCACCATCAACTAATTCTTTCAGAGAGTTCTCAACGGATGCCCTACTTATACTTGGTGTGAGTTTCATAATGTCAGACTTTGTAAATTTTCCCAATTGACTATTAACTGCATTCTTAACTAGGTCAAGCGCTGACAGATTGTTATCGAATATATCTATCCTCTCTTCAAAATCTCTATATGCAGAAGTAATTATTCCTAGGATATATTTTATAAAATAAATTTTATCTTCATCATTTGTAGACCGGCCTTGTCCACTATATTCCAAGTACTTGTAATAGTTAATTTTTGTTTTTTCGATTTTTTCTTCTAAACTCACATACCTTCCAACCATATAACCCTCTTTATACAGTAGCAAGGTGGTCAGTAGTCTGGACATCCTACCATTTCCGTCGTTAAAAGGATGTATACAAAGAAAATCATGGATAAAAGAAGGGATAAGAATCAATGGATTGATTTCTCCTCTATCAATTTCTTTGTTGTAAGAATCACATATCTTTTCTATTGCAATCGGCGTTTCGAAAGGATCAAGAGGAGTAAATATTGTATAACTTTCTCCATCGGAATTTGTCTGGCTGATGTAGTTTTGAGTATTTTTGTATCTACCAGCAATTGACCTATCTGAATACCTAAAGAGATCCTTATGTAATTGTAGGATTACATCCGAGCTAATAGGTATATACTTGTAAGATTCATGGATAGTGCTTAGCACATCCTGATAACCAAGTATCTCTTCTTCATCTCTATTTTTGGGCTTTATATTTTTTTGAAGTAAGTCCTGTATCCTAGAATCAGTTATTCTAATACCCTCGATTTTATTGGAACTTTCTGTACTTTGGATGATAGCAAGCTCAACTAGATTATCTAAGGTGTGAGCTTTTTGCGATAGGAATACCTCCCCTCTACCCTTAAATTTTTCTATAGTTGATATATAGTTGATTATTTCCAAATCCCACTTTTTATCTTTCAATAAATTGTAATTAAAATCTCTCATCGCCTAATCCTTTCATTATCGCCTAAAATGTACCTTATTTTAGGCGATAATTCAATTTTTAGGTTATATTTAGGGTATTATATAGTAAGCAAAATGAAAGGAGGACATTATGAAGGAAAATAAAACAATTGTCCACAAAACAGTAAGGGAAGGAATCACATTTGGATCAGCTCTTGCCATAGTTATATCCTACACCACTTGGCAGTCTATCCCATGGGCAATCTTCCACGGAGTATTAGGCTGGGCCTATGTGATATACTTTGCTATAGTACATAAATAAATGCTGCTTTTGCCAGGCAAATATTTTTCCATTTATAGAAAGATAGTAACACTATTAGCCTAGGTTTAAATCCTTTGCAAAATAAATACTTATTACTTAGAATTGATGATATAATTATCCTAAGAATACATAAAAGAGAGAAAAAAATGAAAATATTACAAAGAATTTTAAAGCATGGACTTATATTTGCCATGGTCATAGCAATAAGTGCTTGCCAAAACAATAGTGCAGAGACCGAGAAACCAGCAAAGATATATCTTTATGGGGAAGAACACGGTGCGGAAGCTGACACGGACAAAGAGTTTGCCCTATGGAAAGACTATTATGATAAAGAAGGTATGAGAAATCTCTTTCTAGAAGTGCCCAACTATGTAGCTGGCTACCTAAATCTATGGATGGATGAAGAAGATGATCAAATATTAGAAATCCTTAGAGACCAATACAAGTTTTCCCAGGGCAACAAACTTAAACATTATGGCAAATTGCTAAGACGTATCAAAAAAGAATGCCCAGAAACTGTGTTTCACGGGACGGATATTAGCGATTTCAATGATACTTTAGGTCAAAGCTATTTAAAACTTTTTGATAAGGATAAAGACAAGACAGAAATAGACAGGATCAAAGAAGTGATGGACCAAGGCGAAAAAAGAGATTCCTACATCAAAGACTACAAGGAAAAACCAGAAGACACCCGCCTAGCAAGGATTGCTGATTATAGGGAACAAATGCTAGTCGAAAACTTTATTTACGAATTTGAAAATCTAGAAGATAAGAGAATCATGGGCATATATGGAGCCTACCACGTGACCAACCCAGAAATGATTTACATGGGCGAAGCAGAAATAATGGGAGACCAACTAAAAAGCCACTACGGAGATATAGTTTCTACAAATATTTTGTCTCAAATAGAAATTGATAAGTAAATAAATCTACGGAAAGAGACCAGCAGAGATGCTGGTTTTTTATTTTTGTAGGAAAGAAAAAATAATAGTTAAAAATAAAATAAGTTTTTTATGTTTATTTAAGGAAGATTTTTCAAAATATGGACTAGTTTAGTGAACAATCGATTTCAGAAACTTTATATAAATTTAACAAGTAATTGAGATTTGTAAATAATATTTTACATAGACTTTTACATACACAATTAGTTGACATTTGAACCTTTTTACCATAACATATTAATGATTAATAAACTACAAGGAAAGAAAAAAATGAGAAAATCTAAAAATCTTTTTTCAAAAATAGTAGCAGTGTTAGCTACTATTATTAATTTGTTATTTTTCGTGTTTTTATTCAGACACGATATTTTACCGATAAAATTAAGAATGATTTTGCTAGTAGTATTCGCACTACTCTTAGCATACTATCTATACCTAGCTTTCAAAAAAGAAGAATCTTCAAAAGGCCTAGTAGTCTTGGCCATTCTATTTATAATAACCAGCATAGGTGAGGGTATATTCTATTCCTATGCAAGTAAATCTATCCAAACTGTAAATCAAATCAACGAGCAAGCAGACATCAACAACAGCCAAATGTCTTTTGTTGTGCT
>CABTWT010000129.1 GCA_902488555.1 uncultured Anaerococcus sp. | reverse complement strand
TCATACTCCCTATACCAAGACAAGATGGATAGCTATATTGACTCAAATGTCAACGAAGACTTCTCAACTATGAGAAAACGTGCTATGAGCTTGCTTGCCCAAGAACAAAGCTTACAAGAAGTTGTAAGACTTGTAGGTCGTGATGCCCTATCAGATGATGATAAACTTAAACTTAACGTTACAAAATCAATCAGAGAAGACTATTTGCAACAAAACGCCTTCCACGATGTTGATACCTATTGTTCACTAAAGAAACAAAACATCATGCTTGACTTGATTTTGTACAATTACGACAGATCTCTAGAAGCTCTTTCTAGTGGTATAGATATATCTGAGATAGAAAAACTTCCAGTTCACGAAAGAATCACTCGTGCTAAGTTTGTAAGCGAAGAAGAAATAGAAAAATTAGCAGACATCAAAGAACAAATTGACCAAGAAATTGGAAGCTTGCAAAAGGAGGCATAATGTTAAAAGAATATAAAACAGTTACAGAAGTCGTTGGCCCTCTTATGCTTGTTGAAGGTGTAGAAGGTGTCAACTTTGATGAACTTGTAGACATAGAAATGCAAACAGGCGAACGCCGCCGTGGTCGTGTTATAGAAATCGAAGAAGGCCGTGCCATGGTCCAACTTTTCGAAGGATCAACAGGTATCAATCTTGCCGCAACTAGCGTTAGATTTCTAGGTCGTCCACTAGAACTTGGTGTATCAGAAGACATGGTTGGCCGTGCTTTTAACGGACTTGGCGAACCAATAGATGATGGCCCAGCTATCATTCCAGAGGAAAAAAGAGACGTAAACGGAACAGCCATCAACCCTGTAAGCCGTGACTACCCATCAGAATTTATTCAAACAGGTATTTCTACCATAGATGGACTAAATACCCTTGTTCGTGGACAAAAGCTTCCTATTTTCTCAGGAAACGGACTTACACACAATCAAGTAGCAGCACAAATTGCCCGTCAAGCGAGAGTGCTAAACGATGATGAAGGCTTTGCTGTAGTATTTGCAGCTATAGGTATTACCTTTGAAGAAGCACAATTTTTCCTAGATGACTTTAGAAAGACTGGAGCCTTGGACCGTTCAGTATTATTTATGAACCTTGCCGATGACCCAGCTATCGAACGTCTATCAACACCAAAGATGGCCCTAACTTGTGCAGAATACCTTGCTTACGAAAAAGACATGCAAGTACTAGTTATCATGACAGACATGACCAACTACGCAGAAGCTTTGCGTGAGGTATCAGCTGCTCGTAAGGAAGTACCAGGCCGTCGTGGATACCCAGGATATCTTTATACAGACCTTTCTACTATCTATGAAAGAGCTGGTAAACTTCGCGGCAAACCAGGAACCATTACTCAAATTCCTATTTTATCAATGCCAGAAGATGATATCACCCACCCAATCCCAGATTTGACAGGCTATATCACAGAAGGACAAATCATCCTTAACCGTGAGCTTTATAACCAAGGTGTAGAACCACCAGTTTCAATCCTTCCATCCCTATCCCGTCTAAAAGATAAGGGTATAGGCAAGGGCAAAACTCGTGAAGACCACGCTGGAACTATGAACCAAATTTATGCGGCATATGCATCAGGTGTTGATGCTCGTGAGCTACAAAAAATCTTGGGTGACTCTGCACTTTCTGATGCTGACCTAGCTTTTGCAGAATTTGCCAAAGAATTTGAAGAAAAATACATCAACCAAGGATATTACACCAATAGGTCTATTGAAGAAACTCTAAATCTTGGTTGGGAATTATTAAAGATCATTCCAAAATCAGAACTTAAGAGAATTGACGACGTCCTAATTGAAAAATACATGGATTAGGTGATAAAAATGGCAAGACTAAAAGTAACGCCAACTAGGATGAACCTAAATACCCTCAAGAAAAGACTAAGCACAAGCAAGCGTGGATACAAATTATTAAAAGACAAGCAAGATGAACTCATGCGTCAATTTATGATACTAATCCGCGAGAACAAGACCCTAAGAGAAGAAGTAGAAAAAGAGCTTTCTGACTCCTTCTCTGACTTTCTTATAGCAAGTGCTTTTATGTCACCAGAGGCTATGGAAGCTGCAGTAAGCTTTCCAACCCAAAAAGTTGGTGTCGATATAGATGTAAAAAATATCATGAGTGTTAGGATTCCACAAATGGAATTTAAGGTCGACCAAGACGAAAATGCAAGTATGTTTTCCTATGGCTATGCCGAAACGTCAGCAGGACTCGACCAAGCAATCATTGGCCTTAACGAAGTAATGGAAAAACTACTTAAATTAGCTGAAATGGAAAAAACCACCCAACTAATGGCAGATGAGATAGAATCAACACGTCGTCGTGTTAATGCTCTAGAATACCGTACAATTCCAGACTTGGAAGAGACAATCAAATACATCAGAGCAAAACTAGAAGAAAATGAAAGAGCTACTATTGCTAGACTAATGAAAGTAAAAGATATTATTTCTGACCCAGATGTTACAGATACTTTAAACGAAAAGCAATTTGTAGAAGATAATAGAACTTACATTTAACAAGGAGAGATGATAAATGGAGGCTGGGCCCTATTTTACTTTAAAAAACGCAGCTATAATCCTTTTACTAATAATATTAAATGCGATTATAAGAGCTGTGCACACTAGTCTTATATCACTAAACTCAAATAGACTAAAAGAAATCTATGAAGAAGAAGGAGATAATAAGACTAAATCCCTTCTAAAAATAATCAGCGACCAAGATAGGCTAAACCAATCCTTTGATTTGATCGATATGATAATATCCTTTGTGATAATAACTTATTTTATCAGCCACTTACTCTTTGACCATAATTTAGAAGGAAGGATGAGCACATATATTGTCTTATCCATTATAATTTTTGCTATAATTAAAATAATATTTATAGACAAAATTCCAAAGCGCATAGGAGTCAGAAACCCTATGCAACTTGCGATGGCAACAAACTTTCTAAGCCGACTAATACTTGGAATAACTGCACCTTTTGTAAAATTTACTAATGCTGTCACAAACTTTTTTATGAACATATTTGGCATAGAAGCCAAGGCTGTAGAAAAGGAAGTGACCAGCGAGCAGATTAGGTCCATTGTCCAAGTAGGAGAAAACCAAGGCATCATCCGTCCCATGGAATCTAGGATGATTAATTCCATCATGGGCTTTGATGACCTCATAGCAGAAGAGATTATGACAGCACGTACAGATGTCTTTATGATAGATGTTAACGATACGGAGAAAACTTGGCTAGATGAGTTTTGCAAGATCAAACATTCTAGGATACCAGTATACGAAGATGAAGTAGACAATATCTTGGGCATAATCTTTACCAAAGACTATCTACTAGAAGCAAGTCG
>CABTWT010000128.1 GCA_902488555.1 uncultured Anaerococcus sp. | reverse complement strand
TTTTTCTGGGTAATCAGAATGGTATTCTCATCCCTTTACACAACAGGCAAAGTGCCTTTTGACCACGTGTTATTTACAGGACTTATCCGTGATCCACAAGGACGCAAGATGAGTAAATCTCTTGGAAATGGTGTAGATCCAATCGAAGTTGTAGACCAATACGGTGCTGACGCCCTAAGATTTACCCTAATCACTGGCAATAGCCCGGGCAATGATATGCGCTATGATGAAAAAAGAATTGTAGCAAGCAGAAACTTTGCCAACAAACTTTGGAATGCAAGTCGTTTTGTACTAATGAACATAGAAGAAGGCGACGATTTAGACTTCTCAACAATCAAAAATCTAGAACTTGAAGATAAGTGGATACTAAAACGCCTAAACAATGTAATCGAAGAAGTTACAAAAAACCTAGAAAATTACGAAATAGGTCTAGCAGCATCTAGGATAGAAAACTTCATATGGGAAGAATACTGCGACTGGTATATAGAATTTGCTAAGCTAAGACTTTACGGAGAAGATGAAGAAGCTAAGGCAGATGTAAAGAAAGTTTTACTATATGTTCTAAACAAAATGATTGCTTTACTTCATCCATTCATGCCATTTATTACAGAAGAAATTTATTCAGCTCTACCAGACAAGAAAGATATGCTAATTGTAGAAGATTGGCCAAGATTTGAAAGAGAATTTGAATTTACCTACGAAGAAGGCACAGTAAATTCAGCTATTGAAGCTATCACAGCAATTAGAAACCAAAGAGCAACTCTAAATGTAGGCGCAAAAACTAAACAAGATTTGATAATCCTTGCAGAAAATGAATCATATAAGAACTTACTAGATGAGCTTAAAGATCAATTTGTAAATCTTGCAAATGCTGGAGCTGTGAAAGTTTTATTAAAAGAAGAATTTAATGGAGACAAAGAAGGCCTTGTTAACCTTGTATTTAATGAATTTGCTGTACTAATGAGTCTTGATGATTTGATGGATTATGATAAAGAAAGAGCTCGTCTAAATGATGAAATCAAGAGACTAGAAAGTGAAATTAAAAGGGCAAGTGGCAAACTAAACAACCAAAACTTCGTTAATAAGGCTCCAGAAGCTGTTGTTAATGAGGAACGTGAGAAACTTGCCAACTATGAAGACTTATTAGAAAAAACCAAGGCTTCACTAGAAGAAATAAGAGATAAGTAATGTATGAAGATTTTTCCTATATATATGACAAACTAAGCTTTGATATAGAATATGAGAAATACGCTCAAAATATCTTAAGTTTAGTAGAAAAAAATAATATAAAAAAAGATAAGATGCTAGAGCTTGCAGCAGGCTCTGGCATGCTTACAAATTTTTTCTTTGATGAATTTAAAGAAATAGATGCCCTAGACTTATCAACAGATATGTTAAATGTATTTGCAGAAAAATATGATAATGATAATGTTAATTTGATTTACTATGACATGGTAGAATACGAAAATCCTGGAGCTTACGACCTGATAGTAATACTACTAGATTCCATAAATTATGTGACAAATCCCAAAGACTTGGAAAAATTAATAGAAAACTCCTACAAAAACCTAAAAGAGAATGGGCTCTTAATATTTGACATTAATTCTGAGTATAAAATGCGTGAAATCTTTGGTTCAAACTGCTATGTTTATGAATACGAAGATATATTTTACACCTGGGATAATTTTATGGAAGATGACCTAGTTGATATGCACCTAAACTTCTTTGTAGAAAATGAAGACGGATCTTACAAAAGAATCTATGAATATCAACAAGAAAGGGTATATGAGAGAGAATATATAAAAAATATTTTACTTCAAAAAGGATTTAAAGATGTCAAAATGTTTGACGAAGATAGCATGGATATGGTAGATGATGAAACAATGCGCATCCTATTTCAAGCGGTAAGGAAATGATATGGAAAAAGGAATTGTTAAATTTTTTGATAACAAAAAGGGATATGGTTTTATAAAGTCGGCTGAGGATATAGATTATTTTGTTCACTTTACAAGCATTATATCTGATGATGACTATAAAAAACTTGATGAAGGTGATAGGGTGA
Source organism: uncultured Anaerococcus sp. (assembly GCA_902488555.1). The sequence continues at coordinate 1,305 of CABTWT010000128.1, read as the reverse complement.
TTTTTGATGGAGAAGATGGTCCAAGGGGGCCATCAGCTATCAATGTTAAGAAGATGGAGGATGATTTATGAGCGCAAAAACTATTTGGATTATAATAGCCTTATTGATTCTATTTCCTCAGTTTTATTACTTTAAAATTACTAAGGATTTTGAAGGGGTTAAAAATACTAAAAAGTATTTTATTAGAAATAAGAGAAATTTTGATGATCATCAAGAACTTTATCTTACAAATTATGATGGCCACGATATATTCCTAAGACTATACGAAGTGGCAGATCCAAAGGCGATAGTACATATAATCCATGGCATGGCAGAACATTCTTATAATTATATAGAATTTATAAAATTTCTAAATGCCAATGGTTATACGGTTATAGCCCACGATCATAGGGGGCATGGTAAGAGTATTTCTGAAAAGTATCCAACTGGCTATATGAGACTTACAGAAGAAGTCATTAATGACGTCTATGCAGTAAATTCATTTGCTAGAGAAACACATCCAGGTCTAAAAGTTTATATGATTGGACACTCTATGGGTTCTATGATATCAAGACTTTACCTACAAAAATATGACGACACTATAGATAAGCTAGTTCTTACTGGAACTGTTGAACATAGCAAGGTTGCTGGATTTGGTCTTTTTCTAGGTAATATTATTACTTTTTATTTTAACAAATATCAGCCAGCTATCTTAAGCCCACTTTTGCCAGGTTTTAAGGGTGATGACACTTGGATTTCCTATAATATGGACAATGTTATTGACAAGAGAAATGATAAGCAAAGAGTCCAAACCTTCTTAGAGCGTGGTGTGGTTACAATTATAGATATGAATAATAAGATGTCGAAAGTCAGAAGATACATGGTGAAAAACCCAGAATTAGAGATTTTATCTGCAACAGGCGCAGATGACATAGTAACAGGATCTGATAAGGGTCTTGAAGATAGCATTAATACTCTTAAAAAAGCAGGCTATACAGATATTAACAATATAGTTTATGATCATATGCGCCACGATATACTTAATGAAGAAGATAGGTCTATTGTTTACCAAGATATACTAGAATTTTTTAATATGTAGACTAAGGAAAGCTCCAATTGTGGAGCTTTTATTTTGTCAATTTATAATCGTAATATGCCACTCCTGGAGCAATACTAATATCATCAATCCCTGCTCCTTGTAAGATAGATCCAGCATAGGAGCTGCGGTTATTGGTCCTACAATGTAATACTATTGGTTTATCCAAATTTCTAAATACATCAATGTGCTCTGCAACTTCGTCGTGGGGAATGTTAATTGCTCCCTTG
>CABTWT010000127.1 GCA_902488555.1 uncultured Anaerococcus sp. | reverse complement strand
TCAGACGTGTGCTCTTCCGATCTCCATCTTGTATATTTTGCCCTCCATGATTATAATGTAAGTAGATAGAAGTTAGCTAACCATCATCTAGAAAAACGTTATCAAGACTATGGAGGGTTTTATGAGTGAAATCTCTAAGGTTAATAAAGATTCCAAAAGATCTTATGTAATCGAAACTATTTTATTTTTTACATATGCATTCTTTGCAGTCAATTGGATAGCAGGTTCTACTTTGACTCCTGATATTGCAAAATACTTCGGTGTAGATAGTGGAGCAAGTGCATCCTTTGTTTCTAACGCGGTAACAATCGCAAAAATTATAGGTAATTTTTCAGCAGCAGCTATATTAAATAAACTTTATCCTAAAAAATCTATAGCTTTGGGCTCTTTCTTCATATTTGGAGGATCTTTACTAGCGGTTTTGGCAAAGAACTATCAAATGTTTTTGCTTGGTAGATTTATAATGGGCTTTGGTGGAGCAGTATTTGTAATATACTTTTCACCTGTGGTTATACATTATTTTTCAGCAGAAAAAAGACCAACTGTCAATGCCTTAAACAGCGTTGCCTATAACTTTGGGGCAGTTCTTGCTTTATTAATAGTTGCTCCAGTAATAGAAAAATTTGGGACATGGCAAAAATCAATGACATTTTTCCTATCAATTAGTGCAATTTTGTTTGTACTTTGGTTGGTGTTTGGAGATGATTTTGATATCAACGAAAATAGTGGAGGAGAAAAAAAGAAAGTTTCTTTTTCTGAAGCTTTTAAGGATAAGATAACTTTACTTTTACCACTTTCTTACTCAGGTGTGTTGATTTTGTATCTATCACTCTTGCAACTATTTCCACAAACTGAAACTGCAGCTATATCTTCAGCGAAATTAAGTGCTCTATCAGGTATAGGCGGCATAATTGGAACCTTGCTTGCAATATGGCTATCCAAAGTTTATGGAAAAAGAAAACCAGTAATAATAGTTTGTGGCTTGATCATGACCTTAAGTGCATTTCTTATGGTAAAGACAACAAGTCCAACACTTGCAGTTATAGCTGCCCTACTTGTAGGAGTATTCATGTTCTTGCCTATGACATCACTAATGATGATTCCACAAGAATTACCAAATATGACGCCGGCAAGACTTACTACTATCATGGGAATATTTTGGGCACTATCATATATAATCGAAACTATAGTGTTTTATATTTTTGGAATCTTGCAAGATAGAACTGGTTCCAACGAACTATCAGTATATATAGCAGTTATACTTTCACTAACTTTTGTAATAGGTGGATTTTTACTACCAGAAACAGGCAAAGATAAATAATAAAGGAGATGGAAATGACAGATAACAAAACAATTTATGATCAAAAGGTGAAGACAGCAGCAGAGGCTCTTGATTTAATTAAAGATGGCGACTATATATTCTCAGCGCAAGCTACAGCAGAACCAATTGAAATTATGTCCAATCTCCAACACTTAAAGGAGACTGGAGTTAAGGATTGCGTTTTGATAACTTGCTTGCCACTTAGAGATTATGACTATTTTCATGATCAAGAGATGAAGGGTATCCTTGACCACCACGCTTGGTTTATGTCAGCTGGTCTTAGAAAATCTTACCAAGAGAAACTAGTAAGTCCAGTTCCACAAAGATCTACAACCATACTTGGCAAAACTCTAAAGAGAATCGAAAAAGAAAATAGAAGACCAGTAGTTATTCTAACTGTATCTCCAATGGATGAACACGGATATTTCTCAACATCTGTTTCAAATGTCTATGAGATGGATTTGATTAATGAAGGAGCCTTGACCCTTGTTGAAGTAAACCCAAATTTCCCAAGAACATTTGGAGATAACCACGTTCACGTTTCTAGAGTCGATGCTATAGTTGAGGCAAATCATCCGATTCCAACTGCAAAAATAGCTCCTTATGGCGAAATTGACGCTAAAATTGGTAAATACATTGCAGAATATATAGAAGATGGATCAACAATCCAACTCGGCGTGGGCAATATCCCAAATGCAGTAGCCCACGAGCTTAAAAGCAAGAAACACTTGGGTATCCACACAGAGATGTTTACAGAAACCATGATAGACTTAATAGAATGTGGAGCTGTGGACAACTCACAAAAGGGGTTGTTAAATGGTTACTCAGTAGCTTCATTTACCCTAGGCAGCCAAAGACTCTACGATTATATAGACAACAACCCAGCTGTGTTATTCAAATCATGTACATTTACGAATGACCCATACACAATTGGACTAAACAACAAGTTTGTATCAATAAATGCAGCTCTTGAAATCGACCTATATGGTCAAGCAGCATCAGAAACTGCAAATGGCTTGCCATTTTCTGGTACTGGCGGCCAATCAGAAACAGTAAATGGAGCCCAAAGATCAAAGGGTGGTAAGTCCTTCTTGGCTATGCATTCAACCTATACTAAAAAGGATGAGAATGGAAATGAAAAGACTTACTCAAAGATAGTGCCACATCTAGCAATCAACCAAGCAGTTACAACATCTAGAAACGACACCAACTATGTTGTCACAGAATATGGAGTGGCTGATTTGACAGGGCTAACCATAGGAGAAAGAGCAAAGGCTCTAATTGCCATAGCTCACCCAGACTTTAGAGAAGAATTGACTAAAAAGGCAGAAAAACTACAAATTTGGTAAAAAATAAATAGACTAAGCGAGGATTAGCTTTATAAATAAAGCTATATGTCCTCGTTTTTTATTTCGATTGAATTTGCTGTTATAATTAGTATTAAAAACTCCTCACACATAGATAAAAATAAATAAGGAAATTTAGTGTGTAGAAGTGTTATCGTTTTCCTTATATAATATAGACAGGTGATGAAATGATTGAGACTAGACTAAAGCAAATATTTGATTTTTTGACAAAAGATTATGACTACCATACATCTGAAGAAATTGCTGATAAGCTCAAGCTTAGCAGCAAGACCATACAAAAAGAGATTTCTATATTAAATACCCACATCAAAGATAGTGGAGCTTATATAGAATCATGCACAGGTTGTGGTTACAAGTTTGAAATCAATGATGAAGAAAAATTTAAGAAATTCTTGAAAGACGACTGGTACAAGCACGCCTACTTTGTTCAAGATAGTGTGGACAAGGAAGCAAGGATTGAAAGTATCACTCGCTTATTCTTGTATTCGAATTCATATATCAAACAGCAAGAAATAGCAGATACATTCTACATTAGTCTATCTCAAGCTCAAAAAGACATTGCACAAATTAAGGTTATTTTGAGCAAATACAATCTAAGTTTGGAATCAAAACCCTATTATGGGATGAAAGTTGAGGGTGAAGAAAAAAATATACGCCAAGCTATAAAAAATGAAGTTGGTAT
>CABTWT010000126.1 GCA_902488555.1 uncultured Anaerococcus sp. | reverse complement strand
CCCCTATATTTTGGTAGGATTGATGGGTGAAGGTTTATTATTTTGTCTTTATATTTTTCTAATAATAAGCCACCTATCAATTGGCCAAAGGCAACTACTACTATAAAATCAATTTCAAGTTTTTCTAGTTCATTAACAAATTCTTCTGTATTTACTGAATCTGGAGTTATTACATTTATACCATGGTCTGTGGCATATTTTTTGACCTCAGTAGGTGTCACCTTATTTCTTGATCTCTTCTTATCTTTGGCAGTTACTACTAGCTTTACATCAAAATTTTCATCATTATAAAGAACATCCAAAGTCTGCACAGCAAACTTTGGAGTCCCCATAAAACATATATTAAGCATTTTCAACGTCGTATTTAACCTCATCTATATACTTATCCCTAAACAAAATACCATCTAAGTGGTCTATTTCGTGGGAAAGTATTACTGCTGGAAAGCCGTGAGCATCCCAGATTTTTTCATTACCATCTTCGTCTAAGTATTTTACTTTGACATGCTCAGGTCTTTTAACTGTGCCGTTAAATTCTGGTATTGAAAGACATCCTTCAACTCCAATTTGCTCTCCATCTGATTCTATTATCTCTGGATTTACAAGTTTAACAAGACCAGTTTCTTCATCACGTGGATCTACAACTATCACGCGTTTTAATATACCAACTTGAGGGGCAGCAAGGCCTACGCCGTCCGCTGCATACATGGTCTCGCCCATGTCATCAAGTAATATTTTGATTCTATCTGTAATTTGAGGGACCTTTTTAGAGATTTTTCTAAGTATTGGGTCGCCTTCAATTCTTATATTTCTAATTGCCATAGACTCTCCTTTGCCTATATTTTACTTTTTGCCCTTGATTTTTCAATTTTCATCAAAGTCAATGGAATAAATCTGACTTACACCATCATCGTCAATCGTGATACCGTGAATCTTTTCGGCCAATTGCATGGTGGTTTGCCTGTGGGTTATCATGATAAACTGAGAATTTTCTGATAGCAGTTTCAAATACTCTATATATCTTTTGATATTTGTCTCATCAAGAGCTGCATCTATCTCATCTAAGATTGCAAATGGTGCTGGATTGGTCTCAAATATTGCAAACAAGAGAGCGACTGCAGTAAGGGCCTTTTCTCCACCAGATAAAAGTGATATAGATTTGAAAGATTTGGAAGGTGGTCTTGCTATAATATCAACACCTGCAAGTAGCTCATCATCATTGTCAAGCTTTAGCCTAGCCTCTCCCCCTATGAAAAGAGTTTGGAATATCCTTTGGAATTTCTCATTTATGATTTCAAAATTCTTTTTGAATTCTTCTTTCATTTCTACTTCAAGAGATTCTATCATTTGGATGATATTATTCTTTGACTCCTTCAAATCATTGAGTTGCTTATTGGTAAATTCAAACTCTTCTTCTATCTCTTCGTATTCTTTTATTGAGTCTATTGTAAAATAACCTATGTTATTGATGGATTTTTGTAAATTTACCAAATCATTTTTATTAGTGGATATGACTTCTCTATCCTTATAGCTTTCTTCAAGTTCACCAATTGTTTTTGTTATAAAAGGCTCAATCTCATCACTTAGATTTTGATAATCTTTTTTGTACCCCTCAAGGCTATAGTCAAGTTTAACTTTCTCTAGGTTGATATTTGAAATCTCCTCTTCGATTTTTTTCAAATCTTTGATTAGACTCTGATTTTCACTTTCTATTTCTTTTAGCTTTGCTTGCCCCTTGCTTAAACTGATATTAATTTCATCAATCTCCACTTTTGACTTTTTGATGCCTTCTATATAGGAATCATTTTCCTTTTTGATTTTTTCAATCAAGGATATATTCTCTGTCTTTGATTTAGCCTCATATTTTTGACTATAGGTCAAGTTGCTAAGTTCATCTTTAAGTTTTCCTATAGAATTTGTTAGCATATTGATATCACGAATGTTGCTTTCAAGGGAGTTTTTATCTGTTGCAAGTACTAAAGAAAGATCACTTTTCTTTGTTTCAAGTGCTTTAAGCTCTTCTTCCAAATCCACAATATTTAGCTTGTTAAGTTTTTCTTTTAATGCGTCAATATCAAGGTCTTCTATTTTTTCAAGACTTGATGATAATTTGCTCTCAAGGTCCGTTTTTTGACTTGATAGGTTTTCTATCTTATAAGTTAAATTTGTTATATTTGACTTTACATCACTAATTTTTTCTTGGTTCTTAGCCAGAGCTAGATTTGAAATAGATATCTTTGCCTTTGTATCATCTAGATTTTTATATAAGTTCTTTAGGGCCTTGTCCAAGTTTATAGACTTAGCACGAAGATTTTGGATATTAATTTTGCTTTCCTCTAGTTTTTGCCTACGATTTAAAATCCCTGTATTGGATTTTTTGTTTTTATTGGAACCTGCCGCCATAGATCCCCAACTATTTATTACATCCAAATCTAAGGTTATAATCCTATAACCATTGATTTTCTTGGAAAGACTTATAGCCTGGTCTATATCTTTTACTACAACAGTTGATCCTAGGAAGTGATTTATTATATTTCCCAGATTTTTGTCATAAGAAACAAGTTCATAAGCCATGGCTATGACTTCAGCCTCATTGGGCTTATTTTTTCTATAGGATTTTATGGAATCAATTGGTAGAAAAGTTATCCTACCTAGATGATTTTTGTTGACAAAATTTATTAGATCTCTTGTCTCATCCTTAGTTCTGGTGACTATGTTTTGTAGGGCACTTCCTATCAAATTGTCGATTATTTCTTCATAGCCTTTGTTAATTGTAATAAGATTTGCTAGTGTATCTTCATAAAGATGGGATAGATGCTTGGTTTTATTTAAAAAATCACTTACTGAATAAAAATAGCCCTCATTTCTTTCAATCAAGTTTTTCTTAAACTTATATTCATTAATGGCTGTCTTTAGTTCGATATTATTCTTTGAAATATCATTTTCTATAGCCTTGATAGCCATAGTATCTTTTTTATAATTATCGTTTAACTTGTCTATAGTAGATCTTAGTTTTAGGTTTTCAGCTAATAAGTTTTCCTTATCTTTATTATGAGCATCCAATTCTTTTGCTATAAGCTCTATTTCGCTCTCAATTTGATCTAGTTTTTCCTTCTTTTCTTTATCTTCCTGACTACGTTTTTGCTCCAAGATTTCTCTGGTTTTGCTTGTGATCTCATAGTCATAAATTATCTTATCTAGCTTTTCTTTTTCTTTTCTTCTCTTTGCTAAGATAGTAGATTTTTCGTCAATTGATTGATTTATGCTTAGAATTTGCCTTTGATTATCAGCAATTTTTGTTTTCAGGTCACTTATTAGGGCATTTTTCTCATCTAAATTCTTATTTTCCAAATCTAGATCAGCTTTCAAAGCTTG
>CABTWT010000125.1 GCA_902488555.1 uncultured Anaerococcus sp. | reverse complement strand
TCATCAGAAAAAATAATTTTAGCTAATTTTTCTTTATCCAGTTTATCACCATCAAAGGCCTGAACAAAGGAGGGTGAATTCTTGATAGCTTGGTAATTTAGTCCACCAACTTCTAATAATCGCCTATTTATTTCATCCGCCGATAGGACTGTAAAACCCCAATCGGCTAATAACCTTGACAAGGTAGACTTTCCAGAGGCTATAGTCCCTGTAATTACTATTTTACTTGGATTCATACATACTTTCTCCAGTATCTATATCTACTAATAATGGTACAGGAAGTTTTGCAGCAGCTTCCATAGATTCTCTTAATATTTCTATAGCCTGATCCTTATCAGCAAGGCTTGATTCAAGGATAATTTCATCGTGAATTTGTAGGATGATCCTAGCATCAAGACCAGCTTTTTTAAGATTCTCGTAAGTTCTTATCATGGCTATTTTTATGATATCAGCAGCTGTTCCTTGGATTGGAGTATTCAATGCAACTCTCTCACCAAAGCTTCTTACGTTGAAATTCCTTGATGAAATCTCTGGTATATACCTTCTCCTGTGAAATAGGGTTTCTGTATAACCCTGCTCTCTTGCTTCTTTGATAATATTATCCATATATTTTTTGATATTAGGATAGCTTGCCTTGTAGTTTTCTATATAATCTTTGGCTACTTTCCTAGGAATATTTAAGTTTTGAGAAAGACCATAGTCGCTTATACCATATATTATCCCAAAGTTTACAGCTTTGGCATTGTATCTTTGAACTTTTGTAACTTCATCAAGAGGCGTATCAAAAACCTCTGATGCTGTCTTTTTGTGTATGTCTACTCCATTTATGAAAGCATCTATCATATTTTGGTCTCCTGATAGGGAGGCTAGAATTCTAAGCTCGATTTGCGAATAGTCAGCATCTATCAAAATCATTCCTGGACTTGCCTTGAAGGCTTTTCTGATTTTTCTGCCCTCTTCAGTCCTTATAGGTAGGTTTTGAAGATTTGGTTCCGTTGATGAAAGTCTACCAGTCGATGCAATATTTTGCCTGAAGGTAGATCTTATCCTGCCATCTTCATCTATAGAATTTTCAAGGCCTTCAATGTAGGTTGAACGAAGCTTGTACATTTCCCTGTACTGTTCAATTTTTGGAATTATTTGATGCTTATCTCTAAGTTTCTCTAGTACTGATGCATCAGTAGAAAATCCTGTTTTGGTTTTCTTGATAACAGGTAAGTCCAAATCAGTAAATAATACTTCTCCTAGCTGTTTGGTAGAATTTATATTAAATTCAGAACCTGCTAGTTCATATATCTCCGTGGTAAGCTTATCGATAATTTCATCTATTTCAGCTTTTAATCCTTCTAAGACCTCTCTGTCTGTCACAAATCCAGCAATTTCCATCTCTGATAAAACTTTGGATAATTTAATTTCTATGTCCTCATAAAGGTCATACATTTGATAATCTTTTAGTTCATCAATCAGCTTATTCTTAGTATTTTCCAATGTGTATAGGACAGATCCTAGGTAGTTATTCAAATCCTTCTGGTCGATATCCCCATATAATTTGGTTTTGGCTCCCTTTCCTATGAGATCAACCGAACTTATAACTTCGTAATCAGAATAAGCTTGGCTTAAGGTTTTTACATCATAAGATGACCTGGAAGGATCTATCAGATAATGCATGAGCATTAGGTCATGGTAAGGTAATTCCACATTTATGCCGATTTTGTCAAGCAAAACTATATCTTCTTTGATATCAAATGAATTTTTTATTATCTCCCCATCTGCAAATATATCTTTAAAATGATCCACAAAATCTTCATCTGGATCTAGGATAAATGTTTTTGAATCCTTGGTCTTTATTGCAATCTTATATATATTTGAGTGGATGTAGTTATTCCCATCATATACAGCCTTAAAAGTAAATTCTTTGACACTTTTTATCTTATCAACTAAAGCTTTTAAGTCATTTGTAGCATCTATGTCAAAAGATTTTTCTTCTAATTGTGTGTCAGTATTTTTATCTAACTTCTCGATAAATTTATTAAAGTTATACTTAGAAAATTTCTCTCTTAGATTTTTCTCATCAACTTGACCTAATTTCAAAGCATCTAATTCAATATCAACCGGAGCATTTGTAACTATGGTTCCTATCTTCTTGCTCATATAGGCAATATGCTCACTGTCGATTAGATTTTGCTTGGTCTTTTTGCCAGAAACTTCATCTATATGCTCATAAAGTCCTTCTATTGACCCATAGTCTTTGATAAATCCTATGGCTTTTTTGGGACCGATTCCATCAACACCAGGTATATTGTCTGACTTATCTCCCTCAAGTCCCTTAACATCTATAAGTTGTTTTGGACTTAGGCCAAATTCTTCTTTAATGGTAGATACATTGTATTCGACCATGTCTGAAATACCCTTTTTGGTAAGGTAGACAGTAATATTATCGTCCACCAATTGTAGATAGTCCCTATCTCCAGTTATTATTACAACTTCATAGCCTGCTTCTTGGCCCATCTTGGCATAGGTACCGACTATATCATCAGCTTCGTAACCATCAAGGTCAGTATATTGTACCCCCATTGAATCAAGGATATCTTTTAGAATTCCAAATTGATAAGAAAGTTCTGATGGCATCTTGTCTCTAGTCGCCTTGTAATCTTTAAATTCGTCGTGACGGAAAGTTTTCCCAGACCTGTCAAAAGCAACAAGTACTGAATCTGGTTTATAAGTATCAAAGGCATTTTGGTACATGGTCAAAAATCCATAAACACCATTAGTCATGACCCCATCATTATTAGTAAGATTGGGCAGAGCAAAAAAAGCCCTAAATATTAAACTTGATCCATCAATTAACATTAGTGTTTTTGTCATAAGAACTCCTTAGTAATAGTATAACGCATATGGTTGATATTTTAAAGATTGCATTAAAAAAAGCCCATAATCCTTTGATTATGAGCATTTTTAATATGTATTGAAGCTTTTTTGGTCCTCGACCCTAAAGGGTCTGCGGCTTTTCGTGCCTGTTGGGCACGACCCCTCTTTGCGCCGGGGAGGCGTGTTTTCCTCGTCGCTGCGCTCCTGCGACCACTCCGTGGAGGGTCCTCCATCAGCCGGACGGGCTTGTTAATATTATGCCTTCGGCAGCTTTTAGGTCCTCACTTCGTTGCGGTTGTTTCGCGCTTGTCGGCGCGAGCGCTCCTTTAGCCGCGCGGGCTTGTTGTGTCCTCGTCGCTGCGCTCCTGCGGCCACCCCGTGGAGGGTCATCCATCAGCCGGACGGGCTTGTTAATATTATGCCTTCGGCAGTTTTTAGGTCCTCACTTCGTTGCGGTTGTTTCGCGCTTGTCGGCGCGAGCGCTCCTTTAGCCGCGCGGGCTTGTTGTGTCCTCGTCGCTGCGCTCCTGCG
>CABTWT010000124.1 GCA_902488555.1 uncultured Anaerococcus sp. | reverse complement strand
TTTTTTCTAAGCTTACTAATTTACCACAAAGAGCCATAAATAAGCGTTTTGCCGCGCTTTGGTCAACGGTCCTTGCCGTAAATCGCTACTTTTGTGTACGGCTTTTACGATGAGATCTGTTTGTTGCCCGAGCAGTGTGCGTCCCTGTATGTTTATATGTTTCCTCTTAATTATTGTTTTAACAATTCAATAATTTCATCCTGGGCCTGTCTGCCCTCCCTAAAAAATCTAGCCAAGGGATAGCAGTGGCACATTCCTTTGCCTACAATGATTTCGTACGGTGCTTTGTATTTTTCCATTGCTTTTTTAAATTCCTCCGCAAAGGCATAGAGGCATTCATTTTCGCCGTAATAAAAATATGTTTTCGGAAAGTCGGTAAAATCTCCCACAGTTCCGTCAAGCATATATTCAGGCAAATCTTTATCGCCTTTTGTAATTTCCCTTGCCGTTTTAAAATATGTAGGTTCAATTATTATGTCTTTGTGATTAAGTGCATTTACTCTTTCCCAAATCTCTTTATTTTCTTTTAGATTTACATCGGGTATGCCGCCCGGTGATACTGAAATTATTTTGCCGGGCATTTTAACAGGTCTTCCAATTGCATTGTTGTGCAAAAATATTCCAAGAGCCAGGGCAGCTCCTGATGAAAATCCCAGGACACTTATGTTTTCCACCTTATAACTTTCTGTCATCAGCCTATAGGTTTCAAATGAAACTTCGTATGTCTTATCTATCTTTACATCTTCCGAGCAAAGTGGATAGAATAAAAACCAAACATCTTTGCCGGTTTGTTCCATTATTCTTTCCGACAAAGCAAAATCCAATTTGTCAGGTTGTGTAATCATTCCACCGCCAAATAGATATAGTACTGCTCCCTCTGCATGGCTCTTATTTTTTTGATAGGATATAAGCCTGTATCCCATAACGTCTCTTACAATGAGATCGTAATTTTTTCTCTCGGCTCTTTTCCTCGCTTTATCTAAATCAAATACCGCCTTTGAGTTTTTTTCCTTTGCATACTCAAGCATCTCTTCTTTGTTCTTTAAAAACACTTTTTTGACACCGGCAAGTCTTACTATTGTCGATGCAATTTTATATGCAACACTCATTTCACCCCTCCGATTGATACTCAATTAATCTCAATTCCCAAAATTTAACATCTATAGATAATCCTTGTAAACTGGGTTCATTCTCTATTGCCTGTAATAAAGTAAAGGGAGTTACACATCATTTTCTAGATAGTCTCCGGCGGATTATTTTCTCCCAATAAGAAGGGTTGAACCGTAAAGTCCTAACAATAAAGCTTCTTTGTAACCCATAAAAAGCCCCTTTGTTGTATCAATTAATTGCACATCTTCGTAGCCATCTTTTTTAAGCTTTTCGATAAATTTATTCATATCTCCGTATCTTGACTTACTCATCAAATCATGAATAACAAAAACTCCACCTTTTTTAAGTACACGAAGTGTTTCTAGTAAAAGTTTTTGTTTATTTTTCCCCGTTATATTGTGATAAACATAGTTGCTTGTTACTGCATCAAAACTTTCATCTTCAAAAGGAAGATTCACTGCATTTCCAACTTTAAATCTCGCATTTTCTATTCCCTCTAATTTCGCATTATTTTCACAGAGTTCTTTAGAAAATTCACTTTTATATGAACCCCTCCAAATATCGCAGCCCACCATGATCGCCTTAGGATTTCTTTTTGCACATGCTATGGTAAGTGCACCGCTACCACATCCTACATCTAAGCCCACGCCACCATCTGGGATCTTTACATAGTCGGCAGTCCCCTCTATTATAACTTTGGCAAGCTTTCTTTTTCCATTGTAATCAAAAGCCCTATGTAGTACTCTCATCCAGATTGCAAAGAAAGTAAGTTTCAACGTAGCATATCCAAGAATAATGGCACAGATAAGACGAGTTCTTCCGCTAAATACAAGATCACTGACACCGAAGGCTATAAATAGAATAAAAGCTACAAGGCTTCCAAGTATTAAATTCCTTAACAAACTTTCAGGAACCCAGTTTTTGTAGTCAGCTTTTGTCTTGTTATCAATAAAATTTGATTGTTTCATAAAAATTTCTCCTGTAAATAATAATTTTAATCTTTTGCCTTATAAGCTTATAAATTCACATTAGTATAGTTTATCAATAAAGATAAGTAGTAAATAACATATATTAAGTTAAACCAGCCTCCACGAATTATCATATGCAGGCCCTTGCAACCTATCAGCAAGAGGAGTGAGAATTAAAAGAAATATAGGTGTAAATAGGGCTTGCCATCTTGGAAATACTGTAAATCCAAATAAAATTACCAAAGTTAATGCAATGTTTGCTAAAGCCGCAATTCCAAAAACTATTTTTGCTTGAAATTTTAAAAATTTTAAAAATTCATCAAAAGCTCCTTTGTTTTCGTGCCTTGATAAAAGGCCTAAGTAGGCACATTGAATATGATAAGAGCCTCCTAGTATCATGCCAAAAATATTTATTAAAAATACAAAGCACGCAAGACTTAAATAATTTTCTTGACATGATAAAACAATATGATAAAAGCCAATACAATAAATAAAGGCAGATATTGGACCTAAAAGACCACCAAGGTATAATCTTTTTGTGCTAACATTTTTCATTATGCCAATAATGCTATTTATAGTATCTTTGCCATCGTAATCATTTGGATCATAATATAAAATCATGTCTCCCAAAAACATCAAGAATGAACCCAAGAGACCTATTAAGATACATTTGTTTAAGGTCATAAGTCTAACTCCTTTTTATATTAAATGATATTTATTATCATTATAATTATAGCATCTAACATAACACAGATTCCTTTCAATTATATGATTTACTGCGTTAAACTAAATAAAAAATAAAGGCAGTCCAAAGACTGCCTTTATTTTTTATCATATTGGAATAATCTATACCACTTTCAGGTTCTTCGAAATAGACCAATGGAGAGTCCCTATACATAACAGATGCTATTGCAAGTCTTTGCTTCTGTCCTCCTAATAAATAAATTCTTCTGCCATTTTTGTCTTTACTATTAAATTCTTGTAAACCTTTGATTTTTGTAAAAGCTCTTCATGGTTACCTTGGCTTTCTACTCTTCCATTTTCAAGAACTACTATCTTATCCGCATTTTCTATGGACTTCATTCTGTGTGAAATGATGACAACTGTCTTATCTTTAATTAAATTACTTAATGACTCTTGAATTTTTTTCTCGTTGTCAACATCAAGGCTTGCTGCTATCTCATCTAAGATCAATATCGGTGCATCTTTTAAGAAGGCTCTGGCTATAGATAACCTCTGTCTTTCTCCGCCTGATAACTCAGCGCCGTTCTCACCAATAACCGTATCGAAACCCTTGTCCATTTTTTCTATAAAATCTGTGCA
>CABTWT010000123.1 GCA_902488555.1 uncultured Anaerococcus sp. | reverse complement strand
GTAGGACCTACTGTGACTTGTTATGAGCTAAAACCACAAAGGGGAGTAAAGGTAAGCAAAATTTTAAACCTATCTGATGATTTAGCCCTATCCCTTGCTACAAGCGGGATAAGGATTTTGGCGCCGATTCCAGGCAAAAGTCATGTTGGAATTGAAGTTCCAAACAAGAGCAAGGAAATAGTAGGATTTAAGGAAATTATATCCACATCTAATTTCCAAAATGCCAAATCCAAGATTCCCTTTGCCATGGGCAAGTCAATTTCAGGAGATCCAATAGTATCAGGCATAGAAAAGATGCCCCATCTTTTAGTGTCAGGAGCTACAGGCTCTGGTAAGTCTGTTTGTATCAATACCATTATTATGAGTATTCTTTACAAGCACTCGCCAGATGAAGTAAAACTATTGATGATTGACCCAAAGGTTGTAGAACTTTCTGTGTATAACGGTATACCACATCTTATAATGCCAGTTATCACAGATCCAAAAAAGGCAAGTTCATCATTGTTTTGGGCAATATCTGAGATGGAAAAAAGATACAAGGCCTTCCAAAAATACCATGTTAGGGACATAGAAGGCTACAAAGAGGCAGCACAAACAGACGAATCAATGGAAAATCTTCCATATATTGTTGTAATTATTGATGAGCTGGCAGATCTTATGATGACAGCAGCAAGCGAAGTCGAAGATTATATAATGCGTCTTGCGCAAAAATCTCGAGCCTGCGGAATCCACTTGGTAATAGCCACTCAAAGGCCAACTGTCGATGTGATCACAGGAACAATTAAGGCAAATATTCCATCAAGGATTTCCTTTGCAGTAACAAGCCAAACGGATTCAAGGACTATACTTGATACAGCTGGTGCCGAGAAACTCCTTGGTAAGGGTGATATGCTTTTTGCATCAAGTGACTCTATGAGACCACTTAGGATTCAAGGTGCTTTTGTATCGGATAAAGAAGTATTAAATGTAGTCGAACACATCAAAAAAGAGAGCCAAGCAAGCTACGATGAAAAAGCTATGGAAACTGTAGAAGAAAAATCAAAAGTAGCAGAAATTGACGATGAGGATGAGCTTTTAGATGAGGCTACAAGAATTATTATAGAAGAAAATACAGCGTCAGTTTCGCTCTTGCAAAGAAAACTTAGGATAGGTTATGCAAGGGCTGGTAGGATTATAGACCAGCTAGAAACAAAGGGTATAGTAGGCCCCTATGAGGGTAGCAAACCACGTAAAGTCTTGGTAGATAAATCTTATTTTGAAGGAGATTAGGATGAATATAGCAAATAAGATCACAACATTAAGATTGATATTAATACCAGTATTCGTAGCCTTTTATTATTTTATGGGCAGAGATAACAACATTGCAGCAATTATATTTATAATCGCTTCTCTTACAGATGCCCTAGATGGCCACTTGGCAAGAAGCCGCAATCTTATCACAAACTTTGGTAAATTCGTAGATCCACTTGTAGATAAGGTCCTTACTATGGCTGCCTTCATAGTCCTAGTAGAAGGACAAATAATACCTTCATGGGCAGTTATAATAATTATTGCTCGTGAACTAATAATCACTGGCTTTAGGACTCTTGCTGCAGACCAAGGTATTACTATAGCTGCAAGTATGTGGGGCAAGGCAAAAACAACCAGCCAAATGATAGCTCTAGTATGTCTATTACTAGATGTTGAAGTCTTAAACAATATAGGCATCTATATATTTTACATTGCAGTTATCCTAACTGTGATTTCTGGTGTAGATTATATAGTTAAAAATAAACAAGTTCTTGATTTAGAAAATATTTAGGAGTGAAAAAATGGATGCAAACAAACAAAAGGCTCTAGACCAAGCCTTTAAAAATATAGAAAAGAAATATGGTAAAGGCTCTATTATGAAGATGGGAGAAGCACCGAGAGTATCTGTTTCTGCCATACCAACTGGAGCCATAAATCTTGATATCGCCCTAGGCATAGGTGGTATACCAAGAGGTAGAGTTATAGAAATCTATGGACCAGAATCTTCTGGTAAGACAACCCTAGCCCTCCATATGATCGCCGAAGACCAAAAACAAGGCAATATGTGTGCTTTCATAGATGCAGAGCATGCTATGGATGCAGACTATGCTAGAAACTTAGGAGTAGACATAGATAATCTTATCCTTTCTCAACCAGATACTGGAGAACAAGGCTTAGACATAGCAGAATCTTTAGTTCGTTCTGGTGCAGTTGATCTTATAGTAATAGACTCTGTAGCAGCCCTAGTACCTAGAGCAGAAATCGAAGGTGAAATGGGAGATAGCCACGTTGGTCTACAAGCAAGACTTATGAGCCAAGCCCTAAGAAGACTAACTGGTGTCATTGCCAAATCAAATACAACAGTAGTATTTATCAACCAACTACGTGAGAAAGTTGGGGTAATGTTTGGATCTCCAGAAACGACAACAGGTGGTCGTGCCCTCAAATTCTATTCATCTGTAAGGCTAGATATTAGAAGAATAAAGACAATCAATGAAGGGGACAATTCGATTGGATCTCGTACAAGGGTAAAGGTTGTAAAAAATAAGGTGGCTCCACCATTTAAAGTAGTTGAATTTGATATAATGTATGGAACCGGCATATCAAAATCTGGTGTAATTCTAGACACAGCAGTAGAAATGGATATAGTTGACAAGGCTGGTTCATGGTTCTCTTATGATGGTGAGAAACTTGGCCAAGGTAGGGAAAATGTAAAAACATACCTTGAAGAAAACCAAGATATAATGAACGAAATCGAAGGAAAAATAAGAGCGACACTAGCACCTGAACAAGAAGATGAAACAGGCGAAAAGGGTGAAGACACTCAAGAAAGCTTGGATTTAGAATAATAAATAAAGAAGTATTAGTAATTACTAGTACTTCTTTTTTTATAAAAAACTAAGCTGATTGGAGTTTCTATCTGAAAGTTTTGATATTGAGATTCCAATTAGTCTAATGTATTCGTTTTTGTAAGAGTCTTTAAGTAAGTCAGAAGCTGCAAGGTATATGTCATCTTTTTTGTAGACAGGTTCCTGAAGGGTTATGGCCCTTGTTATAGTTTTGAAGTCAGCATTTTTAATTTTTAAATTGACCGTTTTGCCCTGCAAGTCTTTACTAGCCAAATCACTTTCTATTTTTTCTGAGATTTCTAATAAATAGTCATTTAATTTATTTATATCATTAGTGTTATTTGCAAAAGTTCGTTCACGCCCCAAAGACTTTCTTTGCCTACTTGGATTAATTTCTCTATCGTCTACTCCACGAATCACATTATAAATGTATGTCCCATGCTTACCAAAGAGTCCTATTAGGAACTCTTCGTCCAATTTCATCAAATCTCTGATAGTATAAATGCCGATTTTTCTAAGTTTTTTCACTCCATGGCTGCCTAGACCGTGGACTTTTTTGATATCAAGATCTAGGAGG
>CABTWT010000122.1 GCA_902488555.1 uncultured Anaerococcus sp. | reverse complement strand
TAGATATGAGCACAGATTTTTTTCTTGTCTGTCGCATTAGAAATGGTGATGATAAGGCTGCAGAAATTATAATTCGAAAATATTATATGAAAGTCTTTGACTACTGCAAGTATCATTCCGAGAATATACATGCAGCCGAAGATTTAACACAAGAGCTATTTTTGATTTTTTTAAAGAAAATCGATCAATATAAACATAGGGGTAAACTTTTAAATTATTTATACACGATTGCTCGCAATAAATGTATTGATGAGAGAAAAAAAGAAAGTAATAAAGATATTTCAATTGAATGTATTGACTATGAGGTATCATCAAGTTTTAATGAATCCGAAAGAACAATAGAATCTTTATATGTTAGGCAAGCGGTTGAAAAATTACCATCAGATATTAGAGAGGTTATAATCATGTATTATTTTCTTGATATGAAACAGCGAGAAATTGCTGATATATGCGGCATTTCATTAGAACTTGTAAAATACAGATTGAAGAAAGGTAAAGAAATGATAAAAAAGTATATAGGAGGTGAAATATGAAACATATGAATTTTTCTGAAGATAAAATAGAAAAAATCCTCAAAAATATGAATAAACAAAATGAGCAGAAACCGTCTAAGGAAGCAATAGATAGTTTAGTTCTCAAAGCTAGAGAATTGATCAATAGCAAAGATAACGAAAGTAGAATTGGATTTATTGAATTTATTATTTTACAAGTCCGAATCATGAAAAAAGAGTGGTGGCTTGCACAAGCATTTTTGCTTTTTATTGCAGCAAAATGGTTATCTATTTCAGATGGTGAAGCATATGTACAAAGAGGGTTAAGCATAATAGCCTCATTGTTTGTTATACTCGCAATTCCTGAGTTATGGAGGAATATTGATAATAAATCAATAGAAATTGAGGAAACTTCAATTTTCAATTTACGAAAAATATATGCAGCTAAACTTATAGCTTTCGGTTTTATTGATACTACTATTTTGACACTGTTTTGTATTTATGCTGTGCAGATGCAAGAAATCATGTTTGCAGATATTTTAAAGCAATTTATATTTCCAATTATGATTGCTTCAATGATTTGTATGAAGGCATTTTCCGGAAGAAAATATTTTAACCAACTTATAACAATGATTATATGTATTGCTGTAAATATGGTTTGGATGATAATTGTATTAAACGATTATATCTATTTAAAAATAACTCCTTTTGTTTGGGTGATGATGTTTAGTACAAGTATCTTATTAACAATTTATTATATTAGAAAAGCCTTACACAACAACATTAGTCACTTGGAGGTGAAAATCAATGAGCTTAGTTTTGAATAAAGTAAAAAAAAGTTTTGGAAATATGAAGGCTGTTGACAATGTTTCGATTGAAATGGAAGAAGGTCTATATGGATTACTGGGTTCAAATGGTGCAGGCAAGACTACGCTTATGAGAATGCTATGTACCGTTTTGAAGCCTACAGAAGGTTCTATATGTTATGATGGTATGGATATATTTAAGATGGATGCTCAATATAGGGATATTATAGGTTATCTTCCACAAGACTTTGGATTTTACCCCAATCTTAGCGTAAAAAAGTATCTTGCCTATATTGCTTCGCTAAAAGGTTTAAAAAATAAAGTGGCAGAAAGACGTATTGATATTTTACTAGAAACAACAGGAATGAAGGAACATTCGCTTAAAAAAATGAAAGAACTATCTGGAGGAATGAAGAGGCGTGTAGGTATTGCTCAAGCATTATTAAATGATCCAAAAATACTTATACTTGATGAACCTACGGCTGGACTTGATCCAATTGAAAGGATAAGATGTAGAAATTTATTAGGTGAACTTGCAAAAGGTAAGATTGTACTTTTATCTACACATATTGTTTCCGATATAGAAGCTATTGCCAAGAAAGTATTTGTCATGAAGGAAGGGAAAATTATAAAAGAAGGTACAGTTGAACAATTGTGTTCAAACATTCCTTGTAGGGTTTGGATGTATTGTTTAAAGACTGATGAAGCAGAAGGATTTATTAGCAGATTTAAAAGTTCTGTCAGTGCGATAAATAATAATGGGAAATATACAGAAATAAGAATTTTATCAGAAAATAAGCCGGATGATAATGCTAGGTGTGTTGATGCCACACTTGAAGATTTGTTTTTCTATTACTTTGGGATAGAAGGTGGAGATAAATATGATTAAACATGAAATTAATATAGTATTTAGTAATCGTATAAATAGGCTTGTATTACTATTTTTATTGGTCATAGCAGTCGTTTTAAGCATATTTGCTGTTTGGAGTGTAAGCTATGTTGATAAGGATGGAAATACACATAATGGATTATTTGCTGCAAGGCAATTAACTGAAGCTAAAGCTGAATATGCAGGGAAGTTAAACTCTGATATTTTTGAAGATATAGTAAATACAGATAAGGGAATAAAAAGTGAATATGGAAACAAAATCCCAGAAAACATATATGCTAATAATATGCAAAAATATACGGATATAAAAGATTTTATGGTTAGCACTATATCTTATGGAGGCGATATAGACTATACAAGATTTGATGCATTAGATTCAGATATGGCAAGAAATATGTATGCTATAAGAGATGATAACATTGTTCACTTAATAAACGAATATGGAACTACAGAGGAGAAAATAGAATTTTTGAAGAAACAATATTCAAAGCTTGTTACTCCATTTGATTACGCTCCTGCAGATTCATGGATTACTATGGGGTTATATGCAACAACATATGCAATAATATTGATTATATCTATATCATTTATTACATCTGGAATATTTTCTGAAGATTTCAAACTGAAAGCAGAGTCTGTTTTCTTTAGTACAAAATTAGGTAGAAGCAAGGGGACTAAGACTAAGATAGTAACAGGATTGTTTATGGCTACAATTATTTATTGGGGAGCAATGCTTATTCTTTCAATTATATCCTTTGCATTTATGGGTGTCAGTGGAGCTAATTCACCAATTCAAATTGAATATAGTTATTGCATGTACAACTATAAATTTTTAGAAAGATATTTTGTTATAATGCTTGCGGGTTATGTAGGGAGTTTGCTTTCAAGTGTGTTGACAATGCTTGTA
Organism: uncultured Anaerococcus sp.; assembly: GCA_902488555.1. The sequence goes on along the minus strand of CABTWT010000122.1, from coordinate 352 downwards.
TCAGCTAAAACACATTCACCACTTATAAGCTTATGCGTTCCTATGATATTATTTGTGGTATCTCCATTTATTGGTAGAGTATTACCGTTTGATGGCTTTTTCAACATAACACCTGATCAGTTAATAAATGTATATAACTGTATTAAGATACCTTTATTGTATCAATTTTTAGGGAATGTAGTTATGCAGATACCTATGATAATAGTGATGTATTCGATTATTGTAATGATAACGATTCCATTTATTTATTCAACATATAGCAAATGTTGTCAAAACTAAGTTTCTAAATAATCAGCTATAAAGTGGTATGTAGCTTGTTGTAGTGCCAATTATGGTTCCCATATGCATATAT